>CAMJPH010000028.1 GCA_946407715.1 uncultured Bacteroidales bacterium
ACCGCTGACAATCTTACGAATGCGGTTTTTAATCCTTTTTCTTCTATATTCTTTTTTATTGTAAGCCATAATATCAAATTTTGACGATTATTTTTCTGCCGACTTACCGGCTTTCTTTCTAACATACTCTCCTTCAAAGCGGATACCTTTACCTTTGTAAGGTTCGGGTTTACGATAAGAGCGGATCTTGGTGGCCACCATGCCCAACAGTTGTTTGTCGATGCAGCTCAAAATGATAATCGGGTTTTTACCTTTCTCGTTGATGGTCTGCACAGTGATTTCCTTCGGGAAATCGAACAGGATGTTGTGGGAGTAACCCAGACCCATATCGAGTTGATGGTCACCCTTAGCCTCAGCCTTGTAACCGACGCCGATGACTTCCATCTTCTTGGTGAAGCCTTGGGAAACACCGGTGATCATATTGTTGAGCAGAGCTCTGTAGAGGCCATGCATAGAGCGGTCGCGTTTGGAGTCGCTCGGGCGTTTCACATGGAGGTGTCCGTCTTCAATTTCGAAAGTGATACGTTCATCGACATACTGTTGCAGTTCGCCTTTCGGGCCTTTCACAGTCACGATGTTGGACTTTTCGTCTCTTTTCACCTCAACCCCTGCGGGGATGGCGATTTGTAATTTTCCTATTCTTGACATAACTTCCTCCTCCTATTAACTGATGTAACATACTACTTCGCCGCCAACGTTTTGGGCTCTGGCTTCCTTATCGGTCATCATGCCGTGGGAAGTGGAGATGACAGCGATGCCGAGGCCGTTCAACACAGAGGGCAGTTCATCGACACCCACGTATTTACGAAGACCGGGGCGGCTGACGCGCTTAATCTCGCTGATAGCGGACTGTTTTGTTGCGGGATGGTACTTCAAAGCGATCTTGATCGTTTTAGGCATAGTATCATCCACAAATTTATAGTTCAAGATATAACCTTTGTCGAAAAGGATCTTGGTTATAGCTTTCTTCTCGTTGGAAGCGGGGATTTCGACCACTTCGTGATGCGCGCGGATGGCGTTTCTCAAACGAGTCAAATAATCTGAAATGGGATCGGTATTCATAATTTAATCTTCTTCATTTAGGTTTACCAACTTGCTTTTTTTACTCCGGGGATCTTGCCGGCGAGTGCCAACTCTCTGAAGTCGATACGGGAGAGGCCGAATTGGCGCATGTAGCCTTTCGGGCGTCCGCTCAGCTTGCAACGGTTGTGCATACGGATCGGGTTCGAGTTCGGGGGTAATTTCTGAAGTGCGATATCGGCAGCTCTCTTGGCCTCGTAATCATCGCCCTTCATGATTTTCTTGAGTTCAGCGCGTTTCGCTGCATATTTGGCGACCATTTTCGCCCTTTTGATTTCTCTTGCTTTTAAAGATTCTTTTGCCATGATTACTTACTTTTGGTTTTTGAAGGGTAAGCCGAATTCTTTCAACAGGGCCAGACATTCTTTATCGTTACGAGCGGTCGTCACGAAAGTGATGTCCATACCGTTAATTTTAAGCACTTTGTCGATGTCAATCTCGGGGAAGATGATCTGTTCGGGAATACCGAGCGTATAGTTGCCGCGTCCGTCGAAGCCCTTGTCGCTGATACCGCGGAAGTCGCGGATACGGGGGATGGAGACGGTGATGAGGCGGTCAAGGAACTCATACATGCGGTCGCCGTGAAGGGTCACGCGCACGCCGATGGGCATTCCTTTTCTCAACTTGAAGTTGGAGATGTCCTTCTTGGACTTGGTGGGGACAGCTTTCTGACCGGCAATGAGGGTCATTTCCTGCACGCCAGCGTCGATGAGCTTTTTGTCGGCGATGCCGAATTTACCGAGACCTTGGTTGAGGCAGATCTTGGTGATTCTGGGCACGCGCATCACGGATTTGAATCCGAATTGTTCTTTCAGAGCGGGAAGAACCTCGTTCTGATATTTTTCTTTATATCTCGGCTTGTACATTACTTGATCTCCTCTCCTGTCTTTTTAGAATATCTGACTAATTTACCTTTATCGTTCAACTTTCTACCGACGCGGGTAGCGTTTCCTTTAGCGTCAACCACCATAAGGTTGGAGATGTGGATCGGGGCTTCTTTCTTGATGATGCCGCCGTTAGGTGCAGCCGCACTGGGCTTGGTGCTTTTGGACACCATGTTGCAGCCTTCCACCAGGGCTTTGTTTTCCTTGGGGAGGACTTCCAGCACCTTACCTTGAGTTCCTTTGTACTCACCGGTAATCACTTTTACAGTGTCGCCTTTCTTGATTTTCAGTTTCATTTCTTTTTTGCTTTAATGTTTGTCAATTGGTCTTTGTCAATTGTATAAAAAATGTTTATTGACTTGATTATAACACTTCGGGGGCCAAAGAGACGATTTTCATGAATTGTTTTTCACGAAGCTCACGGGCCACGGGTCCGAAGATACGGGTGCCGCGCAACTCATCGGTGGCGGTCAGCAGGACCACGGCGTTGTCATCGAACTTGATGTAGGAACCGTCGTTTCTGCGGACGTGACGTTTGGTGCGGACGACCACTGCTTTGGACACGGTGCCGGCTTTGACCTGGCCGGAGGGGATGGCACTCTTGATGGCGACCACGATTTTGTCGCCCACGCGTGCATAGCGTTTCTTGGTGCCGCCCAATACGCGGATACAGAGCACTTCCTTCGCGCCGCTGTTATCTGCAACTGCTAATCTTGATTCTTGCTGTATCATAATGTTATTTAGCCTTTTCTACGATTTCAATTAAACGCCAGCATTTGTTCTTTGACAAAGGTCTGGTTTCCATAATTCTCACTCTGTCACCGATACGGCACTCGTTTTTCTCGTCGTGTGCCATGAATTTGGTGGAACGTTTCAGGAACTTACCGTAAATGGGGTGTTTCATCTTGCGTTCGACCTTGATGACGATAGACTTGTCCATCTTGTCGCTCACGACAATGCCTTCTCTCACTTTTCTGTTATTTCTTTCCATAATGCTTCAGTGATAGGGTTATTTATTCTCGTTCATTTCTCTTTTGCGCAGTTCTGTCAGCATGCGTGCGATGTCTCTGCGCTGAGCCTTGATCAGTTGGGGATTTTCCAGTGGGGAGATGGCGTGGTTGAGACGCATCGTGACCAGTCTGTCTTGCTCATTGGCCAGTCTTTCCCTCAGTTCGGGGGTGGTCAGTTCGTTGATTTCTTGTTGTTTCATACTTTCTCCTCCTATTAAATTTCTTCTGAATAATCTCTTCTGACAATAAATTTCGTATGCACGGGCAGTTTTTGTGCGCCGAGTCTCATAGCCTCGCGGGCGACTTCCAACGGAATGCCATCGGCTTCGAAAAGAATGCGACCCGGGCTGACGCGTGCGGCGTAGTATTCGGGGGTACCCTTACCTTTACCCATACGAACACCCAAACCCTTGGCGGTCACGGGGCGGTCGGGGAAGATACGGATCCAGAGCTGTCCCTGACGCTTCATCTCACGGGTGATAGCCTGACGGGCAGCCTCAATTTGGCGGGCGGTGATCCAGTACTGGTCCAACGTTTTCAGTGCGAAAGAGCCGAATGCGATTTCAGAACCACGCTTGGTGATGCTTTTCATTCTGCCCTTCTGCGGCCTTCTGTATTTGAGTTTTTTCGGTTGTAACATTGCTTTTAATGTTTAAGGATTATTTGATTTACCGGCATCTTGGCGTCGGTTTAATTATTGTGATTTCTATTGTTGTTGCGGTTGCGGTCACGACCGTCGCGGTCTCTGCGCGGTCCGCGGAACATCTTCTTGCCGCCGCCTGCAGGGCGTTGCTCCTTGGCAGCTTCGTTGGCGAAGAGGTCGCGTCTGCCATAGACGATGCCGCGGCAGATCCACACTTTCACGCCGATGCAGCCGTAGGTGGTGTGAGCCTCCACGGGAGCGTAGTCAATGTCGGCACGAAGGGTGTGCAACGGGATACGGCCGTCTTTGAAGTGCTCGGCACGGGCGATTTCGGCGCCGCCGAGACGACCGGCCACGGTCACCTTGATACCCTCAGCTTGGGCGCGCATGGTGGCGGAGATGGCGGTCTTCACCGCTTTCTTGTACGTCACACGGCCTTCGATCTGGCGGGCGATGTTCTGCGCCACGAGTTGAGCGTCCAGATCAGGGCGTTTGACTTCCATGATATTGATTTGGATCTCCTTGCCTGTGATCACTTTCAGTTCCTCTTTCACGCTGTCAACTTCCGCGCCGCCTTTTCCGATGATGACACCGGGACGACCAGCGCTGATGGTCACCGTGACGAGTTTTAAGGTTCTTTCAATGTAGATTTTCGAAATGCCGGCTTTTGAGAACTTAGCATTCAAATACTTTCTAATTTTGTCATCTTCGACGATTTTACCGGCGAAATTTTTGCCGCCGTACCAATTAGAGTCCCAGCCTCTCACAATTCCGAGGCGCAAGCCGATAGGATTAACTTTTTGACCCATACTTTACTTTATTATTTTTGTGATTCTTCAATATTTGTCACCTGTACATTCTCTTCGTTTCTGTCGCCGAGAATCAACGTAACATGGTTGGAACGCTTGCGGATGCGGGCTGCACGGCCTTGGGGGGCGGTGCGGATACGCTTGAGCATTCTGCCTCCGTCAACCATGATGGTCTTGACGTATAAATCGGCGTCCTCGAGGCGCTTGTCCTCGTTCTTCACCTGCCAGTTGGCAACGGCCGACTTCAACAGTTTCAGTAATTTTTCAGATGCCTCTCTGTGAGAGTACTTCAACACATTCATAGCGTAATCTACATTCTTGCCACGAATGACGTTGGCCATAATTCTGGTCTTGCGCGGTGAGGTCGGATTATCCACTAATCGGGCCACGTACACCGTTTTCATTGCTTCTTTACGCGCATTTGCCGCGTTTTTCTGTTTTACACTCATTGTTATTTTTGTCTTTTATTACTTTATATTTTTCTGATATTCAGATGTTTAACTGCTTGATAGATGCCTTTTTTACGTACATTATCAAATTGGCGGCAAAAATAGTCTTTTTTTGCATACAATCAATAGCTTACGAATTTTTTTTTCAACAAAATGAAATGGGGTTTGTTGATAAGACGGTGGGCGGTGAAATTTCGTCCGAAACACGGCAGCGGTTACTTCTTCCTCGCACCGGCACCCGCAGGCCGCAAATCCCCTCTCCCCACATGGGTGCAGTAGGACTGCAACACGGCTTTCAGGTCACGCTCTATCGACTGTTGGGCAGGATCGTTCAAGTCCATGATGTTGTGCTTTTGCAGGGTGTCCATGGCGGCATAGACGAACAGACGACGTTCCCCGTCGAAGTAGAGGCTCATCGAGTCGGTCAACGCCTGGTAAGTCTGCTGCTGCACGCAGTTGGTCACGAACGGCTTGCGTTCGGGTTCGTTGAACACATCGCGGCCGAAAGCGAAATAGGGTTGGTCGTAGCCCATCAGCCCGAGCGTGGTGGGCATGATGTCAATCTGCTGGGTCACATGCTCATAGCGACCTTTGACGGAATGGTCGGGAGTGTACATAAAGTAAATGATGGCCGTGTTGCCCTTTGCGGTGCGTGTCTCCTCCGCTGCCATCTGCGGTGACACGTGGTCGGCCACAAAAATGAAGAGTGTGTTCTCGAACCACGGCATCTTCGAAGCGGTTTCGAAGAACTTGCGCAGCGAGAGGTCCGTGTAGGCCACGCAGGGCTGCACCAGCGACCCGCCTTTCGGCATCTTGCCCGCGTACTCCTCGGGCAGATCATACGGGTGATGGGAACTCAAGGTGAACACTGCTGTGAAGAACGGTGTTTTCTGTTGGTTGATCTCCTCGGCCAGAAACTGCAGGAACGGCATGTCCCAGATACCCCACACGTTGGCGTTCCCATTTTCAGGATGCACCTTCTCAAAATCCTCACGGTTGTGGAAGTTCTCAATACCGGCCAAGTTGCCGAACGCCTCGAATCCCATCTGGTTTTTGGTGGCGCCGCAGTAGAAATGCGTGCTGTAGCCTTGCCGCGCGAGGATACGGGGCAACGCGTCCAATTCGGTCAGCGACTGAGGCAGCAGAGCGAAAGGAGTACGGAAGGAGGGTATGGACGCGAACACGGACGGCAGCGCCTCGATGGACTTCATGCCGTTGGCGAAGGCGTTCGTGAACACCAGCCCCTCGCGCATCAAGGAGTCAAGGAACGGGGTGTAGCCGCCGTTTGGGTTCAGGTGCGGTGCCAAATACTGCGAATGCTCCCGGCTGAAGCTCTCTAACACGAAAATCACCACGTTCTTGCCTTTCGCCACAGGCGGCTGTGTCAAATCCGGATAGTGATAGGGAGAATACAGCTCCGCCAACTCCTCTTCATCGAAATAGACCGTCATGTCCAACTGCCGCAGCCCCGTCGTGCGGAGCAGGCAGAAGGGGTTGCTCAGCACTAACGTCCCTTTCTGCGGCGACTGCGTGTAGTAGGCCACGTTGCCCATCGCGATGGGGCGCGCTTTCAGGTCAAACGACCCGCGGATGCCGAACACCCACAACGTGACCGCCACGGCCAGCGTCAGCACGCCGGTCCCATAATACAGCCAATTATTTGCAATCTCCGTGGGATGGTACTTTATCTTTCTATACCCGAAAACCAACAGGAAAATCAGTGCTGCGCCCAACAACACCAAATACCAGTTCTCGCCCATCGCCGTGAAGAGGATGTCGGAGGTGTTGTCATTTTCGCGGAAGAAGTGCATCTCCTCCCAGGTGATGCGTTTGAAGGCGTAGCGGAAATAGACGGTGTCGGCCAAGTTCAGCACCACAATCCCCAAAGAATTGGAGATACCATACAGCCATGCCAGCATCGTCTGGTAGCCTTTCTTTTGACGGAAGCGAAACGGCAACAGCGACAGCAGGATGAAAGGAGCGTTCAAGTAAAATATGGACACAGTGGCGAACTTCAGCGAGCCGGCAAGAAGCATGGGGAATTCCGACCACGTCAACGGTCCGAGCAGCATCCGATTGTAAGCATAAAAGGCGATTTGGGTGATAAAAATGCAGGCATAGAGGAGCAACAGCCTCAGAAGCAGCACCGTAAAATCATTCTTGAAAAATTTCTTCATATATAATATATGTCAGACAAAAGGGCGGCAAAAATATATTTTTTTTTATTTGGACGAGCCGGCTTAGGAGACGACGCTTCCAAAGCGTCGAAATACATCCGCCGACGATTCATCCATTTGCTGATATGCAATGCCTGGCGCGGTCGGCGAACATGTGTTTTGTGAAGAATTTAGTTATAAGTTGCACGCTGTCCGCAGCCATTGGGGTGTGGAGTGCATGCACTGGGTGCTGGACATGGATTTTGACGAGGACCGCAGCGCCAAACGAGCGAAGACCGCCGCCGCCAACTTCAACGCCCCTTACGGTCTGAATCTTGGGAAGTTGATGCGTAAGCCCTGCGTAGTTCGCAGTTTATAACAGCCCTGATGCGTGTCGGCTGCAACAATTAGGCTGCAATGCAGATATACCAAATCAAAACCAACACTATCGGTTTCAGCAATCGGTCGAGGCCGTAGAGTGTCCAATACGCTTTATTTACTCGTTATCTTCTTGATTAGCGGCACCAGCACCTCCTCGATGACCTGCCGGTTGAGGCGGCGCTCGCCGTGGAAGTGGATGACGTTCTGGTAATGCTGGCGGAAGATGTCCTCGCAGTTGACAGTGGTGTCGTTGTCGGCGAAGAGGCCATACACCTTTTCGCGATCCTCGTCGGTGACGCCGTCAAACTGGTGTGCCTCCATCTCTTCGAAATGACTGACGATTTCGGAGGTGATAGTGAAGGTGGTTTCACCGTTCTTTCGAGGGTTGAAGAAATCAAAGACACCTTTATACAGGATGTCTTTGTGTTGGGGCAGGTCGAACGCCGGATTGACGCAGATGCGCTTGAACCCACGTATCTGCTGGGCGTACATGCCACCCATGCTGGTGCCCACAATCACATCCGGTTGCTCCTTCTTGCAAAGTTCTTCCAAGAAAGGCAAGGCTTCTGCGGGATCAACAGGAATATCAGGAGCCAACACAACTCAATCACGAAGCAACTCCTGCAACGTCTTCACTGTACTTCCCTCGCCTGACGAACCAAAACCGTGGAAATAGATGAGTTTGTTCATTTTTTTGACCCTAATCCGTGTCGGGCGAAACTTCTTGTTTGTAAAATTCTTAACTTTTTCCTGCCTATGACATTGCACCCTAACCAACCCGATACTCCTCCACCGTCATCATTCCACCACCTTCCACTCGTCAATGCCCTTGCTTTCGCTGCCGAAACAGACCCCAACTTTGAACAACTTACGCGGGTCGGTGGCGAAGGGGGCGGCGTACTGCTTGTCCTCGATCTGCTTCAAGGCCTCGTCGGCGGGTTTATCCACTTTCAGCTCCATGACATAGACATAGTCGCGGGTCTGGATGGTCACGTCCATGCGGCCGCGGCTCGTGTGACGCTCCACCTGCACATAGAGACCCATCAGCTTGAAGATGACCGACAATGTGTTTTGGAAATAGATTTCCAGCTTCCCCATCACTTGGTAGTCGCCGTCGGCGAACAATGCTTGCAGACGGGTCATGAAACCTTCGATGTCGCCGCGCTCCACCTCTCTGACAAAATTGTTGATGGTGAACGAGCCGTTCATACCGCCAGCAAAGTAGTAGGTGGCCAAAAACTGCGCGAAGCCCCGCTCCACTTCCTCGTTAGGGAATCCGAGATGATAGCTTTGGAAACGCTCATCGTATTCCTTGATAGTGAGATAACCGCTTTGGAACAGCAACGGAATGGGGTTGCTGTACATCATATCGACGCTGTCCATTGTGCGCACGTCCACCTCCTCGGTGGTGAGCCGGTCGAGCGGGTAGTCGGTTTGCTGCAAAACCACCACCAAGAAAGTCGGTGTGCCCGTTGCGAACCAATAGTCGCCGAAACGCTTACAGTCCAACGTCTTCAAAAGACTGAACGGGTTGTACATCCCTGCTGATTCGGCACTGAAATGGTAGCCGTCATAGCTTGATTTCAGCATGGCATAACACTCGTCTTTCGTCATACTGTTCTCAACAGCCAGTTCAGCAACCTCGGTGTCGAAGTTCTCCCTGATTTCCTGTTCGCTAATGCCGCAAATAGCACCGTATCGATAATCTAACGATATGTCTGACAGATTATTCAAATCGCTGAAGATGCTCACTTTCGAGAACTTGGTCACCCCGGTGAAGAAGGCGAACCGGATGTGGGAGTCCATGGTCTTTTCCACCCCGTAAAACGATTTCAGAACTTTGCGGTATTCATTCTGCAGTTCCGGGTTGCCTATAGTCTCCAACAACGGTTTGTCGTACTCGTCCACGAGAACGACCACCTTTTGGCCCGTCTGCTCGTACGCGCGCGAAATAAGCTCTTTGAATCGGTCGGAAAGCGAAAGGCTTGCCTTGTCAATACCAAATCGTTGCTCTAACTTAAGGAGCTGGTAGTCTATGGTCGAGTTGAGCCCTTCAAGATTGGTGTACAGCCCGGTGTTGAAATCGAAATGGAAAATGGGATACTCCTTCCATTCTTTCTCCAGCCCAGCCATCGCCAATCCGTCAAACAGTTCCTTCTTGCCCTGGAAGTAGGCCTTCAGGGTGGAGAGCAGCAGGCTCTTGCCGAACCAGCGGGGACGGCTCAGGAAGTAGTATTTGCCCTCCGAAACGAGCTTATATGCCAGCGCCGTCTTATCCACGTAGGCGTAGCCTTCCGTGCGGATGTCCTCGAATGTCTGTATGCCGATGGGGTATTTCATAACGGATGATTTTTCGGCGGCAAAGATAGACAAAATTCACGAAACCTCATAAATCACCACTTCCAGGTCACGTTGCCATTGGTGTAAAAGATCTTCCTCCCTTCCCATTCCATCTCTATGGCAAAGCCACCGTATTTTTCATTCAACTGTTCTGCCTCCTCCGGCGAATCCACTGGAAAGTAATCGGTGTAATAGTCATCGTAATCAAAAATATGACACTCGCTTTGCTGTACAAGAACCAACCCACCACACGCCAAGCATTGGCACAACAGCCGTTTCCCGTCATCCCATGTATGGAGGCAGTGCCCGTTGCACATATCGCCATAGTCTTTCAACACCGTAAGTTGTCCTCAGAAATGTTCGAAAGCCTCTTGAGCGGTTGGCAAATCAAAGCCTGAACAATGATGCGTATTTTTAATTCTTATTGCAGTTTTTTATTCCCGACAATATACTTCGCATCCACAAAATCGGTCATCCAAACGCCGTTACGACTTACGAGGAACTTGATTCCATCATCGCTCATCCTACGGGCGTCGATTTCCAAAACAGTGGGTTCTCCATGCCGTTTGCCCACTTTAATGGCTTCTTCAACATTTGCAGACAGATGGACATATAATCGGCTCTTTTTCAGGATGCCCTGCTGTTGTATAGATTCAACAAAACGCTTTGCTGTTCCGTGATACAGGACAGCAGGTGGAACAGCTTCCGGCAGTTCAACATCCACATTTACGCTGTGTCCGTACCTTGCCCGCACAAGAAGTTGTTGCTCGTTGAAGAATTCAAAGCGGCCCTTGTCATCCGTGGCCACTATCTCACACAATTTTTCCTTGGTAAACCCATGATTAGCCACCAAATCGTGTACATCCCGATATCCATGCTCCAAAAAGGCATACGTTTTGTCATGCCTTAGGAGAAAAGCAAGAGTTCTGGATCTTTCTTCAATATAATTTTTATCCTCGTTTTCCATACTAAACCTTTTTATTTGTTCAGTGTTAAAACAGTCCCCGCAGCTCTTGTGACACCACGTCGAAGACATATTCTTCGTTTCCCTTGTTGAAGCGGTACTCGTTCTTTGCTGCATCAAACCGGCCTTGGGTGAGGATAAGGTCAGGGGCGGAGGAGAACATCCTGTCTTTCTTCCACAAAAGCAACCGATAGGAGCCGTTCGCAACGCTGTCAACCCGGACAATGGAATCGCCCGTTTCAAACTCCGCCAGCAGCCGACCGGGTTCCGGCAGATACTTCGCCAACGCAGGGTTGAATTCCAACTGTCTGTAGCGAAACTTGTTGCCGTCCCATGTAAAGCGGTGGTAAAAGTCCGTCATGAACTCTCCCCCAACCGGTCCCCTCAGATTGGCAAATTGAGGCATATAGAAATCTTTTCCTGTCAGCTCAAAGAAAAAATTGTCTGACCAGCCGCCTTCCAAATAGAGTGACGGCGGTTCAGGGCTACAATAAGCGGAGAGATTGTCTGAAAAGCCCACCGCTTTGTTGTGAAGTTCGGGAATGCACTCGAAGATGTCGGCAGGTTGTAGCGTACCTGTCTTGTCCATCGTAAACGCATCCACACCGATATCGTATGACCATCCGTCCTCTCGAAAGAAATACTCCACGAGAAAGACAGCTCCATCCGAAGATTCCAGCTGATACAATTTCCTCGGTTCCCGGTAATAGTCCTCCATAAACACCGCACGGAACTCCTCATTTTGCTTGGTTTGATAGAGGGTATGGAAGCTTATTGTACTACCGAGATCCCCATCCTCCCAGCTATAGATTTTCACTTTCCCATCCGGCGACGTAAGAAGCGATATCCGCAGTTTGTCCAATTTCGCAGACAAGTCCGCATCGAAAGTGGTTTCATCGTGCTGAAGCCTCTCGACGAAGTTTACCAGCTCTTTGGCATACGCTTTTCTCTCGGGGGAATCGTCCTCGAAGACGAAGAAGTATTTTGTGGGGTCAGAAGATTCCTCGGCACGTTCGTTTACATTTCCCAAGTCTGAATCCAGTAGTTCCACCTTGCTGAAGTCCATTCTCACGGGTGTCACGTTTTGCCAGCCGCCCATGGGGAAGAAGAGGGTGCCGGTGACGCGGATGCGTTTGTGGGCATACTTGGCCGCAAAATCTTTATAGGAAAAAGATTCAAACACCTCCCAATCCGGCACAATCATAAACTCGGACTGCAGAGTTTCCCCGCAATATTCTTTCAGGGCCTCAACACCTTCTTTGTCAAGATATTGAGTCATGTCTATTTTCTTGTCCGTCTTGAGAATGAAGGCAATCATAGAGCCCTCACCGGTCTCGCGGTAGCGATCCACTTCCTGCATTTTCTCTCCGTAGTTGGTGACAAGGTAGAGGTGGAGGGTGCCTTCGATGGTGGGTTGGGATAATGAGGGTTGTGCGCCTATGGTGCCAATGCATCCTATGAGCAAAAGAAAACCTGTCATTGCTGTAATGATGACGGATAGTGCACGCTTTGTCCGATTTTGACGGAGGATGCCGGCTTGGTTTCTGAATTTTTTCATCGTTTTAGTTTTAAAATATTTGCTAAAGTATCATTTATCTCGATAATTGTTTTGTTACATCGAGGATTGTTATACGAAATAGCGCGGATGGTGTATAAAGTGATTGAAAAACAACAAGACACTATCCTGCAGCCCAAACATACCGTGTGGCGCGGGCATTTCCATGTTGCGAGAGAAGGTGGTAGCGACACAACTTTTCTATCAATGTGCGGACCTGCTTTTGGGACAGAATGCCGTCAAGAACCTCGACAAATTCGCTCATTGCTGCCTCACCGTTGCGCTTTATAACATAGTATACGCGAGCCAGCACCACAGGCCCTACGTCCTGAGCCACGGCCCTTGCTATAGGTTTTCGCATCACGTATGCCGGTGCAAGCACATACCTAAAATACGTATCCTCCATTACCAACCCCAAATCATTCAGCTTCATTAGGCTCTCCTCGAATCCGTTTTCAGCCTTGCCTTTCCAAACATAGTGCAGGGTAATCCAGTCAAATGCGTTCAATTGGCTCGACAATTCATTGTCGCGAAGGATGTCGTGCGTGAACAAGTAGAACGCATCATCAGGAATCTCCCCATACAGCCGCAAATTCACCTGATAGTCGTCAGAGGCGCTGTAATCAGGCAACGGTTTCCCCTCTTTCACACAGTTTGCACACATCAAATCAACACCTTGGCCGCTCCGTTCAATCAGTCCCGTCTTCTCAATCACTTCAGCCATCAATCGGCTTCTGGGCGAGCTGTTCACCGTCAGAATGTTGCCTATGTTCACGCCGTATGGAAATCCACCCGGATTTGTGATTTCCATCATATCGGGATACAGACGGATAAAAATGTCAGAACTGATTTGAAGGCTCCTATGAATCATGGCATTGATTACAGCCTCGCGGACGGTTTCCTCGTTGAAGGCACGACAGTCGAGAACAGCAGGCAAATCATTGATGTGCAAAAGGGGGTTGCACGCTGGTTGATTCACATACGCCCATATCTTTTCTATGGCCAGGAAAATCGGCAGACGAAATTCCTCCCGGGAGCTGTAACGCACTTGGCTACGGTAGGTTCTGTACTCCACCACCACATTCGCCTGCGGCATATATTTCTCAATCATGGCTTCTTTGCCAAGCAGTAGCAATGCGGCGTTGGTGAGTTTCCCGTCGTTAGTCAGCAGATGCAAATCAGAAAGCAACAGATTGATTGGTGTCGTGAGCACGTCTTTTCGATTCCGTTTTTGGGCGATTCTTTCCCGCATATTCTTTATGGCCTCATCGTGCAAGTCGTCCAAAGTCAAACCTTCGCAAATCCTGGCTGAAAAATCTGGATCTTGTTCCGAGATAATTGAAAAGTACTCGGCATCGTCCATTTCGCGAAGGCTTTCGCCAACGCGCATCAACGGAACCCCCTCAAACCGAAGGGCCTTACCGACAGGGCGCGACGGCACAGTTATCACCAAAACCCTTCTTCCTTTCTCATCATACAGTTCTTCAGTACGCACACGAATATGCAGGCGTTCATAAATTTCATCCTCGAGATTGCCCGTTTCATTTTCCGCGAAATCACTGCCAACCACTTCGTGCGGATACGCATCCGCCATACCCAGCACCAGCCTTCCGCCTCGTTCATTAGCCAATGCCACCACATAGCCCAGCACACAATGGCGTCTGTCTCTCGGATCCGTTTTTTTGCCACCGGCGAAAGGGTAATTGTGTTCCGCCCTTTTGAATTCGATGTGATCCTCACGTTCGCGCAAAGTCTTCAGTTCGTTTATGTCAGTCATACGTTTCATATTTTGGCCGCAAAAATACGAATTATTATCAATTGGGCGAGATTCCTTGTCGCAAATATTAAAAAAACGCCAACTATAGCCATAACTAACTGATTTTCAATGGGCTGATTTTAACGGCAAATTCTTTTCAAATATTGGGATGAAGTTGTTCACCATCAATCCGGCACCAGCATGAACTCCGACTGCATCACAGAGCCTTCGATGTCCACGAGTGCATGCAGCTCGTCGCGGTCGAGGAAGGGCGACACATCGACGGGGGTGTCGGTCTTGAGGACGAAGGCGAGGTACTCGCCGTCGCCCGCGGCCAGTCGGTAGGAGTCCACCTCGGATATTTTGTCACCGTATTCGGAGACATAGTAGAGGTGGAGGGTGCCGGAGAGGGAGGTGGGTGTGGCCTCCGCTGCGGGCTGTTTGTCCGCGACGGCGGGTATCGTGTCGGGCACTGTGCTCACGACGACAGTGTCCTGCACATCAGTTGTCATTGCCTGCGCGGGGGGATTGGGGAAGCAGGCGGAGAGGAAGAGGAGGGTGAGGAGGAGAATATGGATAACTTTCATAACAGGTTTGTTATTGGTGGAGTCGGATGGGGCGGACGCAATACATCGGATTGTTATAATTATTTATTATTGATTCATGCAAAATCCCATCACTAAAGTTAATGACATATGCATAATAGGTATAACTTCCAGGTATATTCCACCCCGAAGAACTCCAATAATAATTATCTGAGAATCCACCTATAAACGCCCTGTTCGTATACATTTGCATCAATTCCTCTTTTGACGGCATCTTCCAGTCTGAATATCCGTATAACGTCAGATTTTCGCAATAACTATCTGCGGTTCCCATATACATTGAAACGCCTGGATCTGGTGCCACCCAATAGGTGTGGCCTCCATATTCAAAAGAAGGGATGATTGGTCCGAAAGATTTTTCCTCCCCAAACAACTGAGTCCCATTCACGACACAATATGCTTTGTAATAATAGGTGGATCCATTTTCTAATCCTGCAACTTGAGCCGAAAAAGCTCCAACGCCACTCCCGGATACAATTTTTTGAGTATCTATATTATGACTGGTTCCATAAAAGAACCCCTTTTCCGAATACGGAACCCCTGTGTTAATACATCCATTCAGTATGGCTGTCGAACAGTTTACAAGTGTTGCTTCCAACGTAGAAACATCCGATCTTCCCGCCTTGATGGTCAATTGCTGATTTCCATTGTCAGAGGTGATATGCAAGGTGGTTGTATTATCGCCCTGCTGTAATTTACTACGGTCTATTACCACAACCATGCCTTTATTTCCACCTGCTTGAAGCGTACCACTTGTGCCATTCTCAGGTGATTCTATCCAATTGGCTGTAGTAGTGATTTCCCATGACAGGGCAGAGCCACTTTCATTGACAATATTGAAGATGCGGGAAACATCATCAATTTCCTCTCCGAAATCTAAAACGGATATTTCTGTTCCGTTCTCATCTGTAATCCGCAACGCCACTTTCTTTTTCATCTGCACATCTCTTCTAACATTTTTACCCGTTTCAAGATGAATGACATACTGGTCGTCCAAATCTTCATATCCTGCCAATTTCAAAGAGAGACTATAGTCTCCTTTCTTTAAATCTTGAAACATATAGGTTCCGTCACTGCCTGTCAGAGTGGTTTCGCCACTTGGCCGAAGTGTCACATTGGCGTTTTTTATAGGTTCACCCGTCTCAAAGTCTGTTATAGTGCCATAGACGCTTCCTGTTTCTTCTGGACGCGTGCACCCGTACCAAAGCATTGCAATGGCGACGAAAATCATTGATGTTATAGAAATCAGTTTTTTCATATTGCTCTTTTTATTTATTATTTCCAACTATGCCACTCTCTTTCAAGCGCTTTTCTATATGGGTAAATATCTTTTTATAGGCAGAACAAAGAAATGTCTTGTGCCTAAAGTCTCCCGAAGCAAGAAAGCCGTCGTGTAGGCAACCTCCGTGACAAATGTTGTACCACTTGCATTTGGCGCAACCACTTTGAGCGATATACTCTGCCCGCTTGTATATCTCTGTTTTCTTGATTCTCGGCAAAATCTCCGCAAGTGTTTCCTTGTGCAAATTTCCATAAGAATACTGTAGCAGGTCGTTGTCGCAAAAACGACCGCAAGGCATAACGTCTCCAGTTGGAGCCAAGGCAAGGAAGTTATCTTGACAGTTCTCTGAAAACATGCATCCCGTAGGCTTTCTTGTGGCAATATTACTGGCTATCTCCACAAAATTGGACTCTGTTATTTTCCCCTTTTGGTCATAAAACCACAAATCGAATAATTCTATTGCCATTTGCGCGTACTCCTCGGGGGTAATCCCATACTCGTCCATATTATTATGTGCTTCGCCAGAACAAAACAAGGGATTGAACTTGAACCCCATCCCTTCATCTCTCATAAAGTGGTAAAGTTCAGGAATATGTCCAATATGTTTCTTGCTTCCCACCACAATACAGCCAACACGCAACCCCCGTTGCTTGCATAAGCGATAGTTAGCAATGATGCGCTCAAAAGTTGGCTCACCTTGAATGTCCACACGCTGTTGATCATGAATTGCTCGTGTTCCATCCAACGAAAAACCCACATGAACATCATATTGTAAGAAAAGGTCTATCCATTCATCGTCCACCAAAGACAAATTGGTTTGCATAGAGTTGTGTATCTCATATTCAGCCAACTCCTTCTGCATATAGGCCCAAATCTCGCGGTAGTTATCTATGCCCCACAACATCGGTTCCCCTCCGTGCCAGATAATGGTATGTTTTTGACGTGGAGACTCTTGTAACATCAGCTTCAGTTGCATAATTATCCGCATTGCAAAGTAAACATCTAACAACTGCGACTGTTGTTTGGTCTCATTGCTCAAATAGCAGTATTTGCAACGAAAGTTGCAGGAATAAGTGGGCTTAATTATGAATGTTAGCATTTTATGATTGATAATCTAAAAGTGAGACTATTTTTTCATCTCTAATTTTCATTGTGAAATCATCAGTCTTTTTAATCTTTCCATACTGGTTCTGACAGGTTATTACCACATGAATTATTTTGCTATTTTCAAGTATCCTCCTGATATTTTCCTTTCTTTTCTCTTTTGGAATGTTTCTCGAAATAGGAGAAAAAAGAGGATATAATACATTATCCTGTTTCCCTCGGATGTATGGGAATGTTCTTTGTTCATTATAGCCCGTTGCCTCTCCCTTTTCATCAAGAAACTCTACAAAGGCATTGACATTGAACGCTTCTACTTTAGATTCATTATTAAATGATAGATAATATATTTTCTCCCCATCTCTTTCAGAATCTTCGAGTTTCCGATTTCCTCTTACATTTGCAATGAAAAATTTCCGAATTATTTTTAATTCAATAAAGTAGAAAGCAACACTAGCAAATAGACCAAGTGCAATAGTTGTCAAACTATCCATAATTCTAAAGTTTTATATCACATAAATGAATAATTGATATTATCTCCATAATCAACATAATCAGAATAATCAGAATAATCGGAGTAATCGGAGTATTCATCCGAATTATGAAACTGGAAAAAGCCTGTCAGGCAAAGGTTCTGCTTCTCAGCCATTCTTTTCAATATTACTTCCTGAGCATACGTTGTTTCTTTCGTGTTCATATCCGTATATTTTATTAAAGAAACACTGTTTAATCATCCATACGAACGGGACGAACTCTTCGTATCACATTATAATAAGTATTTGATGTTTGTCCTGTAGTGAAATCCATGTAATAGAGATTTTGGCTACTCCAATATTGGCAATCTGGCCTATCGCCAATATACGGGGCTGAACAATCTGTCACAAAACCACCTATTTCATTCCTAGCAGAATACATCTGAGTTAATTGTTCTATAGATGGCACCGTCCATCCTGTATGACCATATAAAGATAAGTTTTGACAATAAGATATCGCATTACTTTGACTCATCTTATTTCCCGGTTCTGGTGCAACCTTGAATGTGTGTCCTCCATATTCAAAGGAGGGCAGGCAATCATATGGGCCAACTGTTTTTTGTTCACCGTATGTAGTACCATTGGCATTAGAGGCGTATGCTCGTATATAATAAGTCGTTGTAGATACAGCCGAAGCAGTAAACTGAGAGGTGTAGTAACCCATTCCTGTACCATCGGTAGTATGGTTGGAATTATTCAAATCAGGGTATGGTGTTGTTCCATAACATATTCCACGAGCAGTTACAGGATAGCCCCAGTCAGAACTCACATTTCCTCCTGTAACAACTGTGGTGCCATTAAGTGTCGGACTTGTTGTAGTAACAGATGGTTTGCCGTCCCTCGTGGTGAACGGCGTTTGTACCTCACTATACGCTGTCCCTTGGCTGTTAGTGGCATATGATCTGACGTAGTACGTAGTGTTGATGGACAATCCTGTCATCGAACCCGTAAAAGAACCATTACCCACTCCCAAATCTATATGGTTGTCATTAAGTGTTGGATATTGAGCCGTACTCCAAACGAGACCTCTGGCAGTTACAGAATAGCCACCATTGTCTGTAACAACGCCACCACATACTGCAGAGTGGGTGGTGATACTAGTAACATCAGCACGTGTCACAACAGGCAGGCCAGTTGCCGTGGTAAAAGACTTCTGTTCCCCATAAGACGTTCCTCTGCTGTTGGTTGCATACGCACGCACATAATATTGAGTATTTGGGGAAAGACCTGTAATTGTGCCTGAAAAACTGCCATTTCCGCTTCCCATACTCCAATGTTCTCCATTTTCGAGAGATGGTGTTTGCGTTAACGACCAGCACACACCTCGATCTGTAACCGAAGCTCCGCCTTCGTTGGTCACCTCTCCTCCGAATGTAGCAGATGTTGCGGTATAATTTGTCACATTGCTGGTGCTAACCTCAGGTAAATAAACACCAACGGCCCGCACTTCCAACTCGTTGCCAGCATTTGCAGATGTAATATGCAAGTATGTTGAATTATCTCCTGGAGACAATTGCTCACGGCTGATAGTTACAATGACTGGTACTGTTTGACCCGGAACAATGAGTACACTATCTGGCGTGACTGAAGAAATCCAATCGCAATCGTCAGAAAGTTTGCAATTAATAGCACTTGTTCCTTCATTATGAATATTAAATGATTTTGAGGTGACAGATTGCTCTGCGCCGAAATCCAAAAAAGGCAGATCTCCTCCGTTCACATCAGTAATCAACAAAAAGGCAATTGTCTTTTTCATCTGTACATCTCGACGAAAATTCTTGCCTGCCTCAAGCTCAATAATATAATCATCGTCTTTGTCTGAATAATCAGCCTTTGACAGAAACAGAGAGTATTCCCCAGGCTTCAAATCCTGAAACATATAGGTTCCGTCACTGCCTGTCAATGTCGTTTCCCCGCTGGGGCGCAGTTTGACATTGGCGTTCTTTATCGGCTCACCCGTAGCATAGTCTGTCACGGTTCCATAGATAGTGCCGGTCTCTTCGGGTTTCGTGCATCCTCCTAAAAGTAGCACAATAGAAATGGTCATCAATGATATGGAAATCAGTTTCTTCATTGTTCTATAATTTTTGTGAGAATCATTCGTAAACAAATACAACTTCAGCCGGAGTACTCACAAATTGCGGCATACAATCACCAACCGGTGCGCCGATGTAAGTGGGGTCGCAAATCACATATTTTCTGCCATTTACCATAAAGTAATAACCTGAAACTTCTTCAGTAAACTGAACAGCCGTGGCTAAATGGCCTGGAAAATGCAACATAATGACATCCAAGTTTAGCAAATCGTGAACCAAAATAGTGAACAGAATGGAACGGTCTTCACAGTCGGAAAAGGGGTAAAAGAAGAGTTCGTCGCCAAACAAGGGTCGTTCATAACCGAATTGCTCTTGGTCAGTCCGATATTTGAATGCTGTCTGCACAAAATTCAACAGAAGGTTAGCCGCTTGTTGTTCTGTTTTTCCTGAAATTTGCTTTTTGAGACTCGGATAAAGATTCCGTTTGATTTTACGGCTCAACGATGCTTTGGCATACTCGTTCCATTGGCCTGTGACAGGGTAATTGTTGTAAAACTCAATTAGGTTCTTGTTTGTGGATACTATAGCGGTCGCATCTGGGTAACGACGAGAGGAAAATGTTTTAGGAGAGGTGGGATTATCCTCAAACCGAGGCTCTGTCTGAATACATAGCGAAGGCGTTTTCTCTCCCTTGAATTTTTCTGTGAAAACATGACAGGGACCATCATTCTTATCATCATCCATTAAGTAGAATCTTTCCCCATCAAGATATAAATAAGAATATCCGTACAAATCGTTGGCAAAAGGAATCAAAGCAACCAATCGTCCGTCACGTCGCGCGACTCTCACTTTATAACCAGACTGAGCCAAAAGGTAGATTTGCATCAGAACGGCCTCATTGGAGCCTTTGCCCAAGAATTTTTCCGACAATGTTTTGGCCAATTCTATGTATCCCCAGTCGTTCAGCGAAAATTGCTCTCTGTAACGTAAGCAGTCAGCAGCCACTATGTCGAATCCATTTTCCGACATCCTCTTCCATGCATTTGAGGCGGATGACTCCGATGCATCGGGCAGAGTGAACATCTGATTATATTGCAAATGAACTTCGCAGGGAGTATGGTGAAATTGGAAAGAGAATTGCGGCACTTCTTCTTTCTCCGGACGAACTATAGGTTGTACAGGTTGGGGTGTCTCCGCTTTCACAGGCTTGACTACCTCCTTTACGGGTACAGGTTGAGTAGGAGCCGGTTTTTCATTGTCCTTCACGACAGGTTTAGGCGGGTCTGGCTTCTCGGGATTGGGTTCCGCTGCCCGAAGTTGGAACGTTTTCCAGTTTGCTTTCATCCGCTCTGCGTATGCCGCGTTTAGTCTGTCCCGGAAATCCGCATACTCCTTCTGGGTGGCACTAACATGCTGGTTCCACTTTTGCTGCATTTCTTCCCGATGTTTGTCATAATCAGTGTTTTGTCCGAATGACAAGCAAAAGAGCAACGTAAAAATAGAACAGACGACTATCCGTTTCATATTTTCAATTATTTATTTTTTTTAACCGAATAACAGTATTCTGCGTCTCTCCTGAAACCGCAGCTACTGTTACATGATTGGTTTCATATCCGTCCTTCTGTGCCCAGATATCAAGCTTTGTTGACGCACCTACATTAAGATTCTGAAATAAAAAAGTACCATCTGATCCTGTTGTTTCATTTCTTTGTTCTACACCCTTTAAGGTTACAATAACACCTTGCAGAAGCTCATTCGTGCCTTCTTCTACTACAACTCCACTGACAGAACAATAGTTGTTAAATGTCTCAGGGGTACATGAAATAAGGAATCCAATTATTACTATTAAACTAAAAAATGTAATTTTTCTAATCATATCTTTAAAATTTAACATTTAAGGCAATTCCAGTACAATCAGCCGAGACATACGGACTAAAAGACAACATTTCTCCATCTTTCACAACGTATGGTCTTCCTTTTGCAACATAACCATCAATAATATTCCATATATATAAAGCCACAGCTCCCCCAATGCATACATAGCGAGAGACTGCACATACTCTCGTACAATTGGCATAGTATTTTTTTAATGTCTGGTCATAGCTTGGTGTATCTTCCCACATCCGACGATAGTTCACTCGTAACACTTCTGAGGTTACAATTCCTCCAATAAAAAGTGCCTCTCCTGTGATAAAGGCTACCCCTTTGCCTGTGCTTCCTTTGTAAATCTGCGCCATACCCGGCACAAACACACGGGCGGAGAAGGGATACTTGTCAGTGGTAGAAATGCTTTCCGGGGTATAGGTGGGATTTTTCAATGTTTGATATAGAAAATAGCCTATTCCATCTTCATCAAGATATTCCGCAATGTGAGGTGCTTTCATCCAAATGTCATCCATCACACCTACCGTCACATGTCGGCGGCGCTCAATCTCTTTCTGCGCCAACTGCCGCATCTTGGTCAAGCCCTGTTCTCCTCGGATAACTACAACTTCCAGATACGACTTATCCAAATCCTTATGATACCCTGCTGAAGCCCACGTGGGTCTCATCTTGTTCGTTTGGGCGAAACCATGCAATGGAAACGACAGTGAGCATAATAAGCACACTGTCGTTAAATAAAATACAATCCTCTCTTTCATAATTATTCCGAAACATCAAACACTTTGAAAGCAGACTCTCTGAATGCGCTTTCATTCTTTCGCAATTGCTCTCTCTCGTTTGCAGGGAGATTGCTATCTTTTTCCAAACCGTCAATAATTTTTTCTACAAGTTGAACTTTGCGCACTAAAATGCCAAAATAAACATTCTGATAGCCACCATCATCCACAGGACCAAATTCACGGCAATCCTCTTCCGTATCGTTCAGTATTTGGTCTATTATTTGCTCGCCAGCACTTTCTATATGGGAAGCCTCTGTACTTTTCGCATCAATATCCATTTGGTCAAAATAATCTCGAACAACTGCTTTGTATTTGCCTCCAATCTTTGACTTGACCTGCTGACGCAAGCTATTCAGTTCTTTGTTAAAAAGAAGGGTAAAATCCTTTTCGCCGACTCCACCAGCCTTGATTCTAAAGAAACCACTTGCAGCATAATATTCATTATCGTCATAACGTTGGCAGGGTTGGAGGTTTGTGTTTTCTGTGAAATCTTTATCTTTTTCACGATCTCTTAGTCTGTCATTACGCCCATCTCTGTTGCCTTGAGCGAAAACCACCTGAGAAAGTATCATACAAATAATAACAACTGATAACTTTTTCATCTTTACAATAATTTGGAATTATTAAACGGATTAGTTGTTTTCCTTTTGGAAGTCATCATAAGCTTCTCGTTGGTCCTTCTCGAAGACTTTCCAAGCATCCTCCCTAAACTTTTGTTCGTTAAAGCGCAACCGAAGTTGCTGATCCTGAGAAAGACCTCTTGATAAGGCATCCACCAAGCCTTTTTTGCTAACCTTGATTCCGATGTACATGATTATCATGCCTTCATCGTCGGGGCGTGTTTGTTCACGACAATACTCCATCACATCATTCAGATAAGTGTTAATAACCCGTTCTCCAGCACTCTCAATGTGCATAGCCTCATCACTTTTCTCATTAATGTCCATTTGATCAAAGTAATCTCTTGTCACTTGTTTAAATGCAGACATGATTTTCTGCTGCATTTGTTGGTTTGCAGCCCGCAAAGTGGCGGTAGCCAGAGTGTTCTGTTGGTTGTAGCCTCTGCGTCTCGAAGCACTGGCATAATAGTAATCCTCATCATCGGCTTGCCAGCAAGGAACTTGATATGTTGTGTACCGAGCTTGCTCCTGCTTTTCTTTTTCAGCTCTGGCTGCCGCTTCTGCCTTTTCCCTCTCTGCTTTGGCAGCAGCTTCCTCCTGAGCTTGTTTTGCATTACGGATACTGTCCATCTTTAATTCATGCAAAAGTTGTTCTTCTTCCGCTTTTCGTTTTTGTTCAGCCTCCCACGCAGCTTTCTGAGCGGCTTTTTTGTCTTTACGTGTTTGTCCCATTGCTGGATTACAAATCATAATAGCCATTGCGACTACTAGTAATACAAATAGTTTTTTCATTGCTTTAAGTTTTTAATTAACACTAATATATGCTTTAAACGAATATTCAACCCGCAAAAATACCACCGAAATCGTCCAATAAAATCATACACCCCTGTAACAAATTCTTTTACACCCCTACTTCACCGCCTTCACCTCCGTCACCTTGCACTCGCCATTTTCCAGTTCCACGGTGACAGCGAATTTAAGGGTGATCCTGGCTTTGTTTTTTGAACCATATAGCTCCGTCACAAAGTCGTGCTCAAGCACACGCGAGATGCGCTGGAGCAGCGACAAGTCGATGTTCTGCCGCTTGAAGATGTCGTAAACGTTCTGCCGGTGGCAGTTCAACCGACGGGCAAATTCGCTCACGCTCAAGCCCGATGCCTCGAAATATTTCTTTACCTTTTCGCCTGCGTGTACTTTCATAGCTGCTTACGATATGTTCACCAAACACCACACAAAAAGAAAGTGGAGCTTTAATTCAACAGTCTCCACTCGGTGGGGTCTGGACTCCCCGTTAGTAAGATACTGAAGAACAAGCCCCACCTGTTTGTATTTGGCAATAAATACTCACAAGCAAGCTTGATTTCCGATATCCGTACTAACATTCGCGAATTGTCCAGATTCACCGAGACGGATAAGCGAAAACTCGCTTTCTTTTTCAATAAAAACCGCTGCCCTGCCTTGCGGCAGAACAACGGTGCAAAGATACAAAAAAATCGTTTCAAACTGTCAAGGCCGCAGAACTACAGTTAAGCACAACACCCTCTTTCCACACGCATGTAACCACCTGATAGTCAAAAAGTGCTGATTCGACGTGCCTTTTTCTCCCCCAAAGAAGCACACTTCAGAAAGTTGAGAGGGAAAAATCGTCCGCCGGCTTTACGCGACACATTTCAATGCACCACGCACTCGGAGTCTTTGGACGTTGATGCGTAAGCCCTGTCCAATCCCCTCGCCCGCACCCTTTTCCCGCGCCGCGAACCCGAAATCCGGCACTTGCTTTCAAAACCTCCGCAACTTCTCCTTATCAACGGGATCAAGGGAGAAAATGTCGTCACTGCTGACGCGAATGACAAGCAATCCTTCTTCGTGGGCGAAGTCAGCCACTCCCGCCTCATAGTTGATGGCGGCGATGGCAGCAATGACCTCCTTGTCAGCGTATTCCGGGAAGAACTTCCTGAACATCTCCATTTTGTGCAAGAAACGTTTCACCTTCTTTTTAGTGAAGTTCGCTTTGACTTCCACTGGAACGACAAGTTTCTCATTTCCAAGCATGGCATCCACCTCCATCTGCTTGTCCTCCGATGCAAGCTCTCTCCTCAGATTCTTGCCGCTGTCATGCAAATCGAAACCGGCATCCTTGAAGATTTTTTCGGTGGAAGAACTCACCAGACCTTCCACAATGTGTCCCGTGACACCGAGGAACTCCACCGAAACACGTCTGATCGATGCGTTGGTTTCGGCAAACATCTCTTTCACCTCCCTATGAGTCTCAGCCAGCATCTCTTTCACTTCTGAATGGGTCTTTGCCAGCATCTCTTCCACCCCCCTTTCTGTCTCTTTCCTACTCTCCTCTATCCGCCTGTCCGACTCAAGCCTGTACTCCTCTATCCGTTTGTCTGACTCCCGCCTGCTCTCTTCTATCCGTTTGTCCGACTCCCGCCTGTACTCTTCTATCCGTTTGTCCGACGCTTTCCTCTCTTCATTTATTTCTCGAACGCGTTGCTCATATTCGAGTCTGGAGGTTTCCGCAAATTTTTCGAGCCTATCCATCCTCTCTCTGGAAAGGCGCATGCTACGGTCATTTTCTTTGCGGATATTCTCCAACCATTCATCTTGTTCGCTGACTTTACGGGTCTGTTCAGCGGATTCCATACGCATTTTATTGATAATCAATTCATTTCTATTAATCCTTTCGGTGTTTTCCAACACCATCTGCCTCAATTGCGGCATGTCCAAGTCCTTTTGCGCTATCTCGTTATTCATAGTTTTTAATTTTTTAAATAAAACACGCCGCAAAGATACAACAAAAAAATCACCTTTGTCAAGTTTTTTTATAAATTTTTTCTATACTGAAAATCAATATGTTGAAATTTTTACAGTAAAATTATTGATAAACATACATTAATTTTAACAAAACATTTGGCAAAAATTTGGTCTTTGGGTGTCAGCGTTGACACAATGAGACAACTTTTGAACCTTTCCTCTGAGATTGTAGAGACGTTTCATGAAACGTCTCTACAGCGTCAATATCATTTGTCTGTGAGTATTTGAAATTTATGTACCTTTGCCGCACTTAAAAACAATCAGCGGAAAATAATGCCTAAAAAAAGGATTCTCTTCATTGTCAACCCCATATCCGGGCATCGCGACAAAAGGCGGTTTCGGGAGAAAGCGGCGGGCGCGCTGAACGGTGCGGATTTTTCGTATGAGACAGTGTTCACGGAACATGCCGGCCACGCCTTAACGCTGGCTGAAGAGGCGACAAGCGTTTACGACATCGTGGCGGCGGTGGGCGGCGACGGCACCCTCAACGAGGTGACGCGCGGGCTTGTCGGCACGGAGACTGCCTTGGCCGTGATTCCCTGCGGTTCCGGCAACGGACTGGCCCGCTGTCTGCACATCCCGCTAAACACCGACAAGGCGCTGCATCTCCTGACGCAAGGCCACATCGAGCGTATCGACACCGGCTCCGTCAACGGGCGACTCTTCCTGAGCGTGGCCGGCATCGGTCTCGACGCGCAAACCGCCCAAGACTTCGCCCAAGACCCACGACGCGGCTTCCTGACCTACGCCCATTATGCCGTCAACAACTACTTCCACCCCAAGCAGGAAACAGTCAGCATCACCTTCGACGAAAAAGAAACGCTGA
>CAMJPH010000029.1 GCA_946407715.1 uncultured Bacteroidales bacterium
GGCATAAACTTTTTTTCCTTTTAATTTTTTGATTTTAAGTTCTTTTTACACTAAAATTTCGGGCTGCAAAAATACACTTTTTTTAATTCCCATTCATTGAGGCAAATAATTTTTTTTCAACAGGTGTTTATTTTGCCGAAACACGTTTTTGTGACGTGAGACGTGAGACTTAAGACGTGGGACTTAAGACTTAAGACTTAAGACGTGAGACGTGAGACGTGAGACGTGAGAATTTGGGGTAGTGTCATGCTTAAGTCTAATGTTTTCATTTACATCCCATTCATCGTTTTTCATCGCTTCATCGTTTCATCGTTTCATCGTTTCATCGCTTCATCGCTTCATCGCTTCATCGAAAAATTCGCATAATTCGCTAAATTCGCCGACAATGCAATCGTATAAACCTTTTCCCCGTCGTCATGAATCACTACGATGCGGATGTTTTGTTCATCTTGCTCGATTTTTATCCGAGCATTCGGGGATTGCGGCGCGGCATTGACAACCAATGGACCGTAGCCGCTATAGCTATAACTGTATTCTGTTCGGTCAGGGTCGAAATCTGGAAGCGCTATACTATTTATATATATGTAGGACAATCGTTTGTTATATACCATCTCGATGTCGTCGATGGACAATTTGTCGCCCGAGTGGCCGCCTTTGGCGATCTTGTTGGTGGAGAAGCAGGCCAAGATGTACGAAGGCGTGCGCGTGGCGGACTTCACCACACGATTCTGCTCGTCATAGTAGGTGAAGGCGAACTTGTATTGGTGCCATTTCCCGTCGTTGGGGTCTCTGAACTCGCAGAAGGCATTGCCGATCTTGCCTTTCTGCGCTGTGGCGGGAGTGTGCGTCGAGATGTCTTTGTACGCTATGTTGCCGTGGAGGTGGAACTTCGCAACGGCCACGTTGGAGGGCTTCTTCATGTCGAACTTGCACCAGAAATAGACCGAGTCGGGACGGCCGGTGAAAGCCATGGCGGCCTTGTGCCCGCATTTGTTGTCCTTGTCGCTGTAGGTGCAGTTCTCCGGGTTCTTGTTGTCCGTCGAGGCGAACTGCATCTGTCCCGTGGTGAGCACCCCGTTGACGATATTGCCTGCGAGCGAGGTCGATTGGATCTGGCAGCCGTAGCCCGTGTGCCCCGACACGCGGTTGCTGTGGTTCTTGGTCATCGGACCGCAGCCCCACGAGTAGATGCCCTTCAGCTGGCAGTCCGCGTCGCCGTATGAGTGCCACTGCCTGGGCATGGCATCGCCCTTCCCGACACTCGTCCACTGTTCGAAATCGCGGTTCGCCATCTGCGTCTGCGCGACAGCGTAATTGATAATGGATAATTGATAATGGATAATTAAGCCCGTCATCACGAGCCACAACCTTCTATTTCGCTTACTATTCATCGTTTCATTCATCGTTTCATTCATCGTTTCATTCATCGTTTCATCGCTTCATCGCTTCATCGCCTCATCGTCAGTCCTGCCAGAACAACGTCCGCACATACTCCGAGAAATAGACCCGCCAGTTGCGCCAGGTGTGGCCGCCTGCGGAGCTGTACATCGTGTAGGGGACGTGCTTGCGCTGCATCTTCTTGCAGAATTTGTTGATTTGAAGACGGAAGAGGTCACCCGTGCCGCTGCTGATCCAGTATTGGGAGAATGTGTTCTTCGGCAGCTGTTTTTTGCCAACCACCGGCGAGAACAGCCCGACGGACGAGAAGGTGCTGTCGTAGAGGTTGGCGAGGTTGGCGGATTGCTTCGCGCCGGCTGACAAACCGGCCACGGCGCGGCAGCCTGCACGTGTTGAGAAACGGTAACGGCTGCTGAGGAGCGAGTCCATCTCGGGGTAGCATTTCTCGAACTCCATCTTGTCCCAGGAAGAATAGAGAAGGAGGTTCTTGAACAGGCTGACATCTTCCCGTTGTCCTATCAAGCATCGGGGGTTGGCATCGGGCATCACTAAAATCATCGGGTTCGCTTTCTCTTGGACGATGAGGTTGTCGAGAATTTGCGCGGCGCGTCCCCGGTCGTTCCAAGCCGTCTCGCTGCCGTTGAGGCCGTGCAGCAGGTAGAGGACGGGATAGGATTGGTTCTCCGAATAGTGCGGAGGTGTGTAAACGATGACACGCCGGGGCTTCTCCTCATTCCTGCTTTGGAACACCAGCGTGTCCATCTTCCCGCGCATCGGGTTGCTCACATAGAGGTCGGTCTGCGAAGAGCCGCCGACGGTGAACACACTCATCTTCTCGCAGCGCACGCGGATGGAGTCGGGGTTGGTGGGGTCGGGGAAACGGCGTTTGTCGCTCCCGAACTGGTAGGTGTAAACCTCCGGTGGCAAGGGTGGGGTGGTGTAAGCCCAAAATCCGGAATTGTCTTTGGACATCTTTGCGGAATGGTAATTCTCGGTGCGGATGATCGGGGTCTCCTTCCGCAGCTTGCAGTCGCAATAAACCTTGACCGACTTCGCGTCTGGGTTTTGGTACAGAAACGTCACAGACCCGTCGGGATGCAGGAGGATGGAATCACGTGGCGACTCCTGCGCGTTCCCACAAGTCAGAGACAGTATTAACAAGACAATCAGTACGCAGAGTGTCATTTTATTTAGATTTTTCATGATCTTGGATGGCCTCTTCCAGCATCTCTTCAAACAGGGTTATGGAATTGTTGATATTGTACTTTGCGGCGGATTCGGAGTAGATTTTCTCCATCTTTTTCTTTTCTTCTGGGTGGTCAAGCCAATAGTCGATGGCACGGGCGAGGTCTTTGGGGTCGCCGGCCTTGAACAGACTGCGTTCGTCGAGGGCGAACTGCTTGGTAGCCGAAAGGGAGCTGTTGGAGATGACCGGCACCAGCCCGGTGGCGAAGGCCTCGATACAGGAGATGGCCTCCGATTCCATGTCCGATGCGTGTACGTACAAGTCGCACTGTGCCAGCAAGTTGATCAGTTTTTCCTTTGGGAGATAGGTGAAGATGGGCGGATTCTTCAGTTGCTGTCCTAATTTATAATATTGTTTGAATTTCGGACCTTTTCCGGCGAAAACCAGCTGGATTTTGTCGCCATATTTGGAATATTGCAGCGCATTGATGATGATGTCTTGGCGTTTTTCACCGGCCAGCCGTCCGACCATCATGATCAGGATTTTGTCGGCGAACATAGGCTCTTTGGGCCGCTTTGTCCATGTGAAATCCGATTGTATGCCGTTGGAGATGGCGTGTATTTTGGCTGTGTATCCACGCCTCTCAATCTCGCTTGCCATGAATAGCGACGGTGTGTGAATGTGCGTGTAGTGGTTGTAGGTCACGTTTCGGAAAATCTTGTAAATCATATCGTTAACCCATGTCACTTTTCCCAATCCCAAGCTGGAAGTGATGTTTTCAGCTTGTACATGGAATGCAGATGTTGTGGGTTTGCCCATTTTGTCGGCGATTTTTTTGGTCTTGTTTTCCAGCATGAAGGGCATGAAGCAGTGGACGATGTCCGCCCATTGTACCGCCTCCTTGATGATTTTTTTCTTGCATTTGGCGAATTGGAAGCCGTGTTTCTCGATCAGTCCTTGGAAAAAGGGGATTTTCAACATGGGCATACTGTAAACGTTCTCGTGGCTTTCGTCGCAGGAGGTGAGAATCCGCACCTCGTGACCGCGTTTGCGAAGTTCGTCCGCGAACCGTTGCGCCGAGATGCTGGTACCGTTGTTGTTCGTGAAATAGGCATCGATGACAAATAATATTTTCATAACGCTATATTGTTTTAAGATTTTTTAAGATTAATAATTTACTGATTTACAGATGTATAAAAATGTTAATTTCAAAATTCGGCTTTAAAAATAAAAAGTCGGCAAAAATACAAAGATTTTGATATGCTCGGAATTTGTGAAAAAAATGTTGCCGAATGATGACATACACTGTTTGCGGTTTGCGATGAATTGCCGATGATGGGAGGATTGACGATGACACGATGAAAAGCGATGAATGGACGATGAATATTTAAGGCTAATTCGTGGTGAATTCGTGGCAATTTGTGTTTAGAAAGAGCCTGCCCTGGCGAGACGGAGGTTCCGTTTGGCCAGTTAAGGCGTCGCTTTAACGTTAAGGTTGTGGGTTTCGGAAATGTGATAAAGAGCTTGCAAAACTTAATTCTCAACCGAACAATAAAAACACTATTTTTGCACCGTTTTTCATTGATGTCTGATTAAACCCCAAAAAGAATTAAAAAGAAATTTCTAACTTTTTTAACATATTGATATAAAGCGTTTTCGCTTTTCTTTGAGTATCCGAAATCTCGACCATTTCAGATGTACTACAACAAGAAAGCAGAACGCTCACGAAGATAATCGTGGGCTTTCTATTTTGTAGTACAGGTAGTCGAGAACCTCGGATACAAATAACCAAAGTTCACGATTCTTTTATGTCTATTACAGAGGAAATTCATATCGGTCAGATGATACGCGCGGAGCTGAAGGCGCAGGGTCGCACGATGAGGTGGTTTTCGGAAGCCATCCATCGCGACTACAGCGTTGTCCACAAGATGCTCAAGCGGGAGAGCATCGACCTCGCCATGCTGGTTCGCATCTCCAAACTGTTGAACCACGACTTCTTGCGGGATATTTCAGAAGCGATGGCGATAACTTAAACTTAGACTTAAACGATGACCACGACTTAGACATAACCTTCTTTATTCACTGCTCACTAATCACTAAATTATGGCAAAAAACGCCACATTCCTATGGTATAATTTGCAATACGTCTCATTATCAGTATATTAGGAATATTGTCATATTTGCAGCCTAATATACTATGCGTATAAAAAATTGCAATATAATGAGTAACAGACTTTTACATTTAATTATTCTGCTGTTTGCGCTTGTGGGAACGGCAGAGGCTCAAGTCTCCACCATGTATGCGATGCCCGTTGGCGCGAGTTCCGGCGGCGGTCTCTATGTGGCGGTAGGCGAGCTGTTTACCGGTTCGGTCACAGGCAGCGGCTATGAACTTTCCGCCGGTGTCGCGCAGGCGCAATTGGAACGTGAGGAATACGAGGAGATAGTTTCCTTCGGTGAAGGTTATGAGGGGCATGGCTTCTCCTATCCCGCCACTACACCGATAGGCACATATAGCAACAAGATTTACACCCCATACGGTGGCAGTTATAAATATGACCTGCTCAAAACGCTTAAACTCAGAGTGTTGGGGCCGTTCTCCTGCGGTGATTTGGTGTATGACGGGGACAATAACCCCTATCCGACCATCGAAGTTGCCAGTTATTGCTGGACGCAGACGAACCTCCGTGCGCAACACTATGATGATGCGGCGGGCACGGCAATCGCCAAAGCGTTGGTTTACGAGTCGGATGCATTCCCAGATGCCGCTGAAAACGAGTCGGTTTATGGGCGTTTATACACGTGGTACTCTGCGGTGAACGTGCCAGAGGGTAGCACTACCGCACCCGTGCCGGATGCCGACGGCTTCGTGCAGGGAATCTGCCCCTCAGGATGGCATATCCCCACGATCGTGGAGATGAATGCGTTGGAGGCTCTCGCCGCCGAGGACATCCGCAGCACCGAGCGCTGGATCACCCCGAACAGCAACACCAACAGCACGGGTTTCAGCGAACTCCCGGCCGGGCGGTTCAACGCCGGTCAAAACGGGTTCGAACGCCTGCTCTTGGATGCCGACCTTTGGAGTACGGCTGTCCCCACTCCGAATGCGGCCACCGCGCTGTCAACCGTCTATTACTGCAACACGCCGCTTCCCACCACTCTCAATGCGAATGATGCCGTGAGCGTGCGCTGCGTGAAAAACTATTAGTAGTTAGCAGTTAGCACTCTGATTCCTTGGACATAATAAAGAAACAAAAAAATCAAATAAATATGAAGAAACTGATACTCTTAGCATTAGTGCTATTCAGCGCGGTGACGATGCTCGCGCAAACCAACAGAATGAGCTACCAGGCGGTGGTGCGCAACGCGGCCAACGAGCTGGTGGCGGAAGAGAACCTGACCGTGGCCATCCGCATCTCGGATGCGAACAGCACGTCGGCCTTTAGCGAGACGCACAGCGTGACGAGCAACCGCAACGGCGTGATTTCGCTGATGATTGGCGAGGGCAGCGGCCAGAGCGGCAACATGACGTCTGTGGATTGGCGCACGGCGCAGATTCACACGGTGGTCACCCTGTCCGATGGCGCCACCTTGACGAACACCACGCCGGTGAACGCGGTGCCCTACGCGTTCTACGCCGACAGCGTGGACATCCACTGGGTGAACGACGCGGTAGATGATTACCTCGAGCATCACAGCATCGGCTCCATTGTTGAGACCGACCCGACGGTTCCCGCGTGGGCGAAAGAGGCGACCAAGCCTGTTTATGACTATTCGGAGATTGAGAACACTCCGACCATCCCGACCAATGTTGGCGAATTAACGAATGATGCGAATTATATCACCTTGGAGCAGGTTCCCGCGCAAGTGAACGCCGACTGGAACGCTACCGAAGGTGCGGCACAAATCCTGAACAAGCCCGAACTTTTCAGCGGTGATTACAATGACCTGACCAACAAGCCGACGATACCCACTGTACCGACCAATGTCGGTGCTTTCACTAATGATGCAGGTTACATTACCGCAGAGGAAGTTCCTGCCGTTAGCGTTCCCACGAATGTCAGCGAGTTCAACAACGATGCGGAATACGTCACAACGAACCAGCTGAATGCCGCCAACTACATCACTGCGGCGGACGTTCCGGAACAGGTGAACGCTGACTGGAACGCCACCACCGGTGCGGCTCAGATTCTGAATAAGCCCGAACTTTTCAGTGGCGATTACAATGACCTGACCAACACTCCGACGATTCCCACCGTGCCGACCAATGTCGGCGCTTTCACCAATGACGCAGGTTACATTACCGCAGCGGAAGTTCCTGCCGTTAGCGTTCCCACGAATGTCAGTGCTTTTAATAACGATGCGGAATACGTCACAACGAACCAGCTGAACGCCGCTAATTACATCACTGCGGCGGACGTTCCGGCACAGGTGAACGCCGACTGGAACGCCACCACTGGGGCTGCCCAGATCCTGAACAAACCCGAACTCTTCAGCGGCGATTACAATGACCTTACCAACAAGCCGACGATTCCCACCGTGCCGGCCAATGTCGGTGCTTTCACCAATGACGCTGGTTACATCACCGCTGCGGAAGTTCCTGCCGTTAGCGTTCCCACGAATGTCAGTGCTTTTGATAACGATGCGGAATACGTCACGACGAACCAACTGAACGCCGCCAATTACATCACTGCGGCGGACGTTCCGGCACAGGTGAACGCCGACTGGAATGCAACCGAAGGTGCGGCACAGATCTTGAATAAGCCCGAACTCTTCAGTGGCGATTACAACGACCTTACCAACACTCCGACGATTCCCACCGTGCCGACCAATGTCGGTGCTTTCACCAATGACGCAGGTTACATTACCGCAGCGGAAGTTCCTGCCGTTAGCGTTCCCACGAATGTCAGTGCTTTTAATAACGATGCGGAATACGTCACGACGAACCAGCTGAACGCCGCTAATTACATCACTGCGGCGGACGTTCCGGCGCAGGTGAACGCCGACTGGGACGCCACCACCGGCGCGGCGCAAATCCTCAACAAACCCACCGATGTCAGTGCCTTCACCAACGACGCTGGTTACATCACTGGCTACACCGAAACCCAGACCTTGGCAGATGTGACGGCGCAAGGCAACTCCGCCGGCAACCGCCAGTTGAAGAACGTGAGTGATCCTACTGATCCGCAAGATGCAGTGACAAAAACCTATTTAGACCAATTGGTAAACAATCTGACAGGACTGGTTCAAAACTTGCAACAACAGTTGGACAGTTTGCAGAATGTAGTGGATGCCTTGACAGGAGGTAGCACCACCGTCACACAGCCCACCGTCACCACTTCTGCCGCCACCAATGTCACTTCCACATCGGCTATGCTTAACGGTAATGTTTCCAACCCCGACAACGTGGCGATCACCACACAGGGCTTCGAGTGGAAAGCCACTTCAGGCGGTGCTTACGTGGCAGTGAACGCCACGGGTGAGACGATGACCTACAACCTCACGGGCCTCACCGCCGGCACGTCCTACACGTACCGTGCGTTCGTGACCACGGCGGAGGGCACAAGCTATGGCGAGACGGTGAGCTTCACAACCCTTGCCGCAGGTGGCGGTGCTGTCATTGACGAGAAGTCCTGCCATGGCACCCCCACGGTGACGGACCACGAGGGCAACGTGTATGCCACGGTGCAGATCGGCGACCAGTGCTGGATGCGGGAAAACCTGCGGACGACGACCTCGCCAAAAACTGGCACCTATTTGGTAAACACATCGAACAAGAGCGGCAACAGTGCCTCAACGTTTGACGGATCCAAAGTGGCGCACTGGTGCATGAACGACTCTGCCACCTACGCTCCCAAGGGATACGGTCTGCTCTACAACTGGTGCGCGGTAATGGACACCGCCAACCCGAGCGGCTACGTAGAGGTACCCACCGAATCCTCAGGAAACAACAACTCTTTCACATTCAATCCCTCTGGCAAACACAGAGGCATCTGTCCAGAGGGGTGGCACGTGCCTACCGATGCAGAGTGGAGTACGATGGAGGCCGTGGTAAACGGCAGCAATGTGAGCTCTTTGACGGGTTACCGTGGTTCCCATGCGGGTAAGCTCGCAGGCGGCAACGACTGGGACAGCACTTCGACAACCAATGCGCCTGGCAACTACTCCAGCACTGTCCGCAATAGTACTGGCTTCACTGTAGTTCCTGCTGGCTACTTCTACACCTCGTTTAATCAGACTCGCATTGCTGCAATCTTATGGACTTCGTCGCAGAGATCTGAAGCTTATAAAGCGTGGGGTCGATATTTCAGGTATGAAAATGTCGGAGTGGGTCGTTACACCAACAGCTATCATGGTCAGGGTCGTTCCGTCCGCTGCCTCCGCGATGAAACTGGCGGCGGCACCGCATTGACTGAGCCCACGGTGACCACCTCCGCTGCGACCGATGTGACAGAGACCTCCGCCACGCTGAACGGCAGTATCTCGAACCCCGACAACGTGGCCATCACCGCACAGGGCTTTGAGTGGAAGGCCACTGCGGGCGGTGCTTACGTGGCAGTGAACGCCACGGGCGAGACGATGACCTACAACCTCACGGGTCTCACCGCCGGCACGTCTTACACCTACCGTGCGTTCGTGACCACGGCGGAGAGCACAAGCTATGGTGAGGAAGTAAGTTTTACCACAGAAGAAAACAGTATCCCCGCAGATGATGCACAACCCTGCCCAGGCATACCCACGGTGACGGACTATGAAGGCAATACCTACAACACCGTGCTGATTGGCCAGCAGTGCTGGATGCGGGAGAACTTGCGGACGACGAAATATGCTGATGGCACTTCCATTTCTCAAGGAACTAGTGATTCCACGACCACAGCATATTGGGCCTATCCAAACGGCAATTCCTCCAACAAGACCCTATACGGTTTGCTGTACAACTGGAAGGCTGTAATGCGTAACTCATCATCATCATCTGCAAACCCGAGTGGGGTGCAAGGTATATGTCCCACAGGGTGGCATGTGCCGAGTGATGCCGAATGGGTACAATTGAAAAATCACATCATGAGTCAGAGTCAGTTTTGGTGTGGTTCTGAAAATTACAAAATATCAAAGGCAATGTCTTCCACAACGGGTTGGAATACTTCAACTGGTACTTGTGTTCCGGGGAATGATTTAAGTTCTAACAATGCCACAGGCTTTAGTGCATTGCCCGCTGGCAACTTTAGTAGCAGTAGCAACTATAACTATTTCCGCAGTTTCGTCTACATTTGGAGTGCTACCGAGGAGAATAGCACCAAAACATACAACTGGCGCTTAAACAAAGATGAGGTCGAAATGTATCGTCGTAGCACCGACAAGTACTTTGGTTTTTCGGTTCGTTGTCTTCACGATTCGTTAGTTGCTATTGATTAATGCCCCTTCAGACACGACGACAAATCCCATAGACACTTCCCTGTCATACAACGGAAAGCCTTGCCCCAACACCCCCACGGTGACCGACCACGAGGGCAATGTCTATAACACGGTGCAAATTGGCACGCAGTGTTGGACAAAGGAAAACCTTCGCACCACCACCTCGCCGAGCACGGGCACCTACCTGATTCCTCCCGCCGGCACCACCTACACCTACACAGGCAAGCAGGCTCGTTGGTATGATAACGATTCCGCCTCATACGCCCCGCAGAACTATGGCCTGCTGTACAACTGGAACGCGGCGGTGGATACATTTAACACGGACTACGGCGAGACGAGTGTGCAGCCAACCCTACAAGAAGCCGCCGTTTTTTGTTACTTCACCGGACATAGGCGGGGTATCTGCCCGCAGGGCTGGCACGTGCCGAGCGATGCGGAGTGGACAACGCTTACTAACTATTTGAACGGTCTCGAAGAATACCGTAGTGGTGGCTTTGACGGCTATATTGCCAAGGCATTGGCATCGACAAATGGTTGGAAATCTTCTGACTCTCCTTACACTGTGGGAAACAACCCTAGCGGCAACAATGCTTCGGGTTTTACGGCCGTTCCAGCAGGCAATTTTGTTGAATTTTCATTCAACGGCAGCATGGGAGGTGTCGCCTATTTTTGGTCCTCTACACAGGTCAATAACAAAAACGCCTGTTCCCGCATACTGAACAGCTTAACAACCACCGTGGATAGGGAAGCCTCCAACTACGTTACTGGCAACGAGAGAGCCGGGAATTCTGTTCGCTGTCTCCGCGATTAAAAAAAACAGATTCCAAAACCGGAAGGCCGACGATAGGAGGCCAACCGGTTTTGACCTTTTTTCAATGTACAATGTAGAATGTACAATGTACATTGTTGACGCAGAATAAGGGCGTGGCCGGGGGCTGCGCCTTTTTTGCGATGAGGCGGTGAAAAACGATGAGGCGATGAATTTTTGTGGACAATTCGTGGTGAATTCGTGAAAATTCGTGTTTAGAAAGAGCCTCCCCTTGCGAGTCCCAGTTTCCGTTTAGCCGGTCAAGACCTCGCTTTAATGTTATGCAGTGGGTGTCGGCAATGCGTGTTGTTTCCGTTAGGGGAGGGAGGCCAAACGGAATGGTGCATTTGCTGGTCGTTGCTATGTGCGCTGCGAACAGCCCTTGCGCCTCATCCCTTACAATTGTCTTTCCGCCGAAGCGAGAATCTCCTCCTCCGACAAACTGGTGATTTCAGCGATAACTGCAGGATCGAACCCTCTTGACAGCATGTTCACCGCAAGTTGGCGCCTTTCTTCTTCGCGTCCTTCCTCGCGTCCTTCCTCTCTCCCTACTTCGCGTTCGCACATCATCGACTCCCGCACATCGTCGTATTCCAACACACTCGTCACGTATTCTTTCTTTTCCATTTCATTAAGGTTTGATATTCGGCACTCTTCGTAAAATCGTTGATAAACCGGATCCATCCTTCGAACTTCTTCCTCGCTGATGTCCGCTACATGGGTGAGCATGTAGAGCCAACGGTTCTTCTCATCGGTCAGATCCAGCGTTTCCAACTGCGCGGCAAATTTACACAATTCTACAAAACACCAAACATTTTCTTTAGAAAATATTTCGTTGTCGTCATCTTTGGGATAAACTTTCCAAAGGAACCTGTTTTTGCCCGTGAATTCGGGCATGTCTTTCTCCATGAAACTTATGGAAAACACTTTCGGCACGGTTGCATACACCGTGTCACCGATTTTCACGCCGCTGATTGTAGAGTGGCTGTGATATGCCCGAAGCCGTCTGACAAAGAACAACTGCCGCTCACGTTGCATCTCTATGATGATATGGTCTCCGTTCTGCGTTTTACAGTGGATGTCCAGGCGAACTTTCTTCTTCCCAGGCAACAGCCCGACCTGCTCTGACGAGATGAAAGTGATGTCGGTGATCACACCCGTGTCGTCACTCATGAAAGTGTTGAGGAGATGAATGGTGATGTCCTTGGTCCGCTCCATGCCGAGCAGCCGTTTGAAACCGAAATCGGAGAGCGGGTCTATAAACACGAGCCCCCGCTCTGTGATAATCGTGTCCACCTGCTCGGGAGTCAGGTCAATCCGTCTGTTGTTCACCACGTTTGCCAATGATTCTGTCTTGGACTTTCTTTTTGTTTTCTTTTTTGTCATTGTTTTTTTTGTTTAGGTTTGTTATTTTTGTTCGTTCCAGTCTGACGGTCGTCCGTAGAGACGTGCCATGGCGCGTCTCTGAAACGGGAACACAAATGCCCCATTGTTCAACTGCATTTCCGATGGCAAAGATACAACAAAACATCCCGTTTGTCAAGGGTTTTGCGTATTTTTTTTCTCGCTGGGAATCAGTTGTTTACAAATGTTACATTAACTATTAGTATTGCAATTGTAAATTTTGAAGTCGTGGTTTCGCGGGAAATTGGACGATGAGGCGATGAATGACGATGAAGCGACGATGATAGGAGTCCTTGCGAGACGGAGGTTCCGTTTGGCCGGTCAAGGCGTCGCGTTAACGTTGGCGAAGTGGGTGTTGGAAATGCGTGTTGTTTCCGTTAGGGGAGGGAGGCCAAACGGAATGGTGTATTTGTTGTACGTGTCGGTTTGCTTGGTTGTTACGTGCGCGAAGCAGCCCAGGTTGAAGGGCTCGGTAGCAATGCCATGACCGATTGAAACAGAATATTGTGTATTTTCGCGCTGATTTGTTTCACATTGAAAATCAGTATAAAGCAATGAATGTCAGTGTTTTTGAGATATTGATGCTGCTCTGTTTCGCGTGCAGCTGGCCGTTTTCCATCGTAAAAGCCCTGCGAACCAAGGTGGTTCTCGGGAAAAGCCCCGTCTTCATGTCTATCATCATATTAGGCTATGTGTTCGGGATTTTGCACAAAGTGTTCTACAATTATGACTGGGTCGTTTATTTGTATCTGTTTAATTTGCTGATCGTTTCGTTTGATTTGTTCCTGTATTTCAAATACATTGGGCAAAACCGTCGTGACCTGATGTCTGAGAAAAAAGATTCATGATTCGTATGGCTGCGTAAAAAGTTTATCTTTGCATTTTATTTCTACGATTATGAACAAATTGCGTCAGAAAAAACAGCAGATTCTCCGACTACTTTTGGGGGCGTTTTCTTTCACGGCGGTGATGCTCGTGTTCCAGGCATGTTATGGCCCGCCGTCTGGAGGCTTGCGGGAAGATTTGATAGAGGATGACACCGTGGCTTATATGGATCAGGACACCTTGAAAGCCGAGAATGCGGTTCAGGAGGAGAGTGCCTACATGTTGGAAAACGATGGAGAGGAGTAATCGCTTCTGAACATTATGATGATAGCGGGATTTAACCTTTGTCTATCTCCACGGTCTTTTGAAAACGCTTGTTACCATCATGAAACGTAAAATTCAGATATTCGGGATATTAGCTTTCTTTCTGATCTCTTCTGCGGTTCTTCACGCACAGACATCCGACAGTTCCGTTGTGGCATCCGACACCACCGTCCTTCCCATGGCCACGGGCTACGACTGGATCACCTACCGGGGCAAGGCCGACATCATCGACACGGGTGGCACACGCACCTGCAATTTCTACATGGTCAACCGTACCGACAGCATCCTCTACCTGAATATCAACGCTTACGGAGTTGAGGTGATGCGTGCCGTGTTCACTCCCGACAGCGTCAAGTATGTCAACAAGCTGACACGGCAGTACTTCTGCGACACCTACACGCCAATTAACAGGTTTTTGCCGTTTTCCTTTGATTTCCAGACTGTTCAGGCACTTTTCAACGGTGAGACGGAAAAGTTGCCACAGGGTAAAAAACTCTCGTACGAGTATTCAGCGTTTGCCCCTGTAGATAGCGTAAGTTCATTCTTCACGGAGTTCGTTTTCAAAGAACTGAACCGCGTGATTGAGATAAGGGGCAAAATCAAAGTCATCCGATTGGACGTGCCGGGTGTCACCAGCATCAAGATTCCGGAAAAGTTTGAGAGGATAACGCTATAACAATGTCTTCGGAAACGCTCAGTTCTCAACAGATCAAGTCGTGGGCGATGGCAGTCGGCTTCCAGGACTGCGGTATTGCGCGGGCGCGGGTGCTCACGGAAGCGGAAACGGAGTTCCGGCATTCCATCGAAAACAACTACCACGCCGATATGCACTATTTGGAGCGCAACATCGGCAACCGTTTCAATCCGGAATCGTTGCTTCAAGGTTGTAAATCGGTTATTGTGGTGACTTACAATTACTTGACTGACTCCAAACCGAAATCCGACAAATATCGCACCGCGCGTTACACCTGGATTCAGGATTACCACATCTTGGTGAAAAATCTCTTGGAGCAGTTGGCGGATAATATTGTAAATGATTATCCGTCAGTAAAATATAGAATTACGGTGGATAGTTCTGCTATCTCCGAGAAACGATGGGCTATGGAGGCTGGGGTAGGGTATATGGGTAAAAATGGGCTAATCCATAACCAGCATGGATCGTTTTTCGTCATTGGACTCCTTTTGGTGGATCGGTTTTGCGACGAATATGACCAATCTTTGCCAAAATCGGATTGCGGGGTTTGTGAAATCTGTGTAAAAAGTTGTCCCGTAAATGCTCTTGAGATCCCATTCCAAGTGGATGCGAGACGGTGTGTTTCATACCATAATACGGAAGATAAAACTCCTAATTACAATGAGTTAGCAACCCAAGAATATACTTTCGGGTGTGATATTTGCCAGGAGGTTTGTCCTCGTAACAAGAAAAAAAACGCCAACCCGTTGAACATATCGAAAAATTCCTTATTTTTGCCGCTCAAAAATGATGACTTGGAAACGTTGAATGAAACAGATTTCAAGCATTATTTTGCTGAAACTTCGATTCTGAGAAGGAAATATGAAAGATTTCGTTTTTTGATAGAAGCAAAAAGCAAAAGGTGATGCGATTGCATCGTCAATTTAAGCCCAGGTGGCGGAATGGTAGACGCGCTACATTCAGGGTGTAGTATCCGAACGGATGTGCAAGTTCGACTCTTGTTCTGGGCACTGAAAGGAAAGACGGTTGACAAAGCCGTCTTTTGTTGTTTTAGAACCTCTCGTTATGGCCAAATTATTCATCGTACCGACTCCTATCGGAAATCTTGAAGACATTACCCTTCGCGCTCTTAATGTTTTGAAAGAAGCGGACTTGATCCTTTGTGAAGACACCCGGACCACCAAGAACCTGCTTCAGCATTACGAGATTGCGGGGAAACGCTGCATGGCGTACCATATCTTCAACGAACATGAACAGGTCGGCAACTATATCCGTATGATTCAGCAGGTGAAGACCGCTGCGCTCGTGAGCGATGCGGGAACCCCCGGGGTCTCGGACCCTGGTTTTCTGCTTGTCCGTGAAGCCTTGAAACAGGATGTTGAAGTGGAATGCCTGCCGGGACCCACCGCTTTCGTGCCTGCTCTCATCCAATCGGGTTTTCCGTGCAGCAGTTTCTATTTTTACGGTTTTCTGCCTCACAAGAAAGGGAAGGAGACGTTGCTGAAACGTTTCGCCGAGATGGAGGAAACAGTCATCTTCTACGAATCTCCGCACCGTCTGCTGAAGACGCTGGAGAAAATGTTGGAGATCATGGGTGAAGACCACCCCGTGGCTGTGGCCAAGGAACTGACCAAGATCCATGCCTTTACGTTCCGGGGAACCCTTGCTGAAGCCGTCCAATACTTTGAAAACCAACCGGTAAAAGGGGAGTTTGTAGTTGTAGTGTGAAAAAGAACCAGCAAAACAAAATATGATCGTGAAACAAAATCAACCATTATCGGAAAAACGAAATCCCTTTCGTCACACTATTACGCCCACCCCTTTGTACAGGTCGGTTTTAGATTACCATTTTAAAACATTAAAGAAGCTTGTGCTGTTTTCTTTTTTCTTGTCGAAACACCTCCTTTATTCTTTTATTTAATGATTAGTTTCTTAGTCATCCGTTTGTTTTGTTGGTCTTGTGCGGTGAGCAGGTAGCATCCGGATGCTATCCCTCCGATGTACAGCTGGTCACCTGGATAGACATTTCCCCAAATGCTGATTACATTGCCGTTCATGTCGGTGAGTTTCACCGTTGTCATTGCATCGCAAATGTTCCATTGAAAGAATTCGCTTGCCGGATTTGGGTACGGTTCATATCTCGGATTGTCGCCATGGGTGTCAATGCCGGTTTCATCTCCTTGTTGCCGGTTTGTGATCACGATGTTGTTGAGTTGGGTATTCCCGCTATTAGCTGCCGCGAGAAACCAGCGGATGTATCGTGTGTCTTGAGACAGGGGAAAACTTCCAAGGTGCGAGTAAGTCGATGTGCTGATGTCGTTTTCGTCTAATGTCGTCACAGTGGACCATTCCGTTCCGTTGGCGGACTCGCTGACCACGAACAAAATGCCGTTGTATGTGGACGGATTGCCTCCTTTAGTGCCTTTGAGGTCGAACGAGAGACAGCCGGGATCACTGTCGAGGTGCGCGATCAACATCGCCTGTCCCGCATTCTTCGATTCGAACTTGGCTGCCCCGTCCGCGTATGACGTGCCTAACTTGTTACTGCGAAACCCGGGCATGATTTTGACTTCTGCCTTTTCCGATTCGCTGTTCTGTGAAATGTCGAAAGGCAGTGTCACAAGGGAATTGGTGTCGATTATGGTGTATTGTGTGGTAAGGATTCCGCTGTTGTACATGCCGTTTTTTTCTGCAAACGCTTTCAAGATGCTGGAGGAATCAATGGTTATTGGTTCAGAGTAGGGGAGTGATTGTTCATTGGGGATGGAGCCGTCTAACGTGTATCGGATGGTGGCATTGGGCGTGGAACATTCGAGGATGATAGTTTGTGGTTCGAAATAGGTGCCTGCCGGTGGTGTGCAGGTCGGCGTTTCCACGGTCTCCAATACAACTTCGTCGCCGTCGGTGATGCTGATGTCGTCGATGCGAAACTCAACGTTCGCGGTGCTGGAGAAGCGGATGTGCAGGTGAGGGTGGACAGGTATGTTTGGATAACAGACCCGAAACCAACCTGTTGTACCGCTTCCAGTGGGGAGCGTGTCCTCCAGCGGGAGACTTGTCCAGACGATGCTGTCTGTGGAAAACTCCACCAACAAGTGATTTCCGTTCTCTGTTTTCGTTGTTTTGCGGAGGCCACAGTACAGCTTCACTGTGGTGTTCGTGGCCGCCGTAGTGTTGATTCCCGAAATCTGAAACCACTTGACAGTATCGTTGATCATGACATTTCCTCCTCCGGAAGCACCGCCGTAACCCATTGAGGCACTTGACGTTCGTACGTCGCACGTACCATTACCTATATATTGTACTGTAGTGTTTTGCCAACCTGTGTAGTTTTGGATGAATGTGTTGGAGGTCGGCACTCCCATGTTCTCTTCGTACAATACGTTTTGCCCTATTGCCTTTGACATGGTTCCGGACACCAGCAATAATGCCAATAATCCTGTTTTAATTTGGGTAATTTTTTGTTTCATTTCTTCTTTTTTCAGGTGAATCAATCAATAATCAAAACCACGGCAAATATACAATTATTCAACGAATAATCAATATTTATTTATAAAAAATAAATAAAAAAAATTTATTTATTTGAGAAACAGAAAGATAAATATGTTTAACATGATTAAAATTAACTAATTTTAGTTAATTTTAATTTATGGTTTAAGAAATGACTGTTAAAATTAAGGTTTGGGAAAGGGGCAAATGGCAGGGTTTTCAAAAATCGGCGCATTTTTCGGCAACTTGCTGCATCAGCCACATGGGGGTGGAGGTGGCTCCACAGATGCCGATGCTGTCCGCCTGCGACAAGTCGAGCTGCTGCAGTTGTTCAACATTGGTCAAAAAGTAACTGCGCGGGTTGTGTTCCTTACATATATTATATAGGTATAACCCGTTGGAACTTTTTTCACCGGAGACGAACAGGATGATGTCGAAGCTGGCGGCGAAATCGGCAATTTGTTTGGCGCGGGAGGAGACTTTCCCACAGATTGTGTCTTCGTGTTCAAACCAATCGGCATGTCCAGCCGATATGTAACGAGATTGGATGGTGTCAATCAGTTTGCGGTAGTTTTCCAGACTTTGGGTGGTTTGGGAATAGAGGATAGCGGGGCGGCTGAAGTCAATGCCGTCGATGTCCTCAGGGGAGGAGATGACGATGCCGGTGTTTTCGGTTTGCCCTAAAAGTCCGACCACTTCGGCGTGCCCTTTTTTTCCGTAAATCAGGATTTGTTTCCCGGATGTGTTGTTCCGATGTTCACCGAGGATGCGTTTTTGCAGCTTGAGGACAACAGGACAGGTGGCGTCAATCAGTTGGATTTTGTTTTCTTCGGCGATGCGGTATGTCTCCGGCGGCTCCCCGTGGGCACGGATGAGAACGGTGGTGTCATTGAGGGATTTGAACCGTTCATAGTCAATGATTTGCAACCCCATATCCGACAGACGTTGTACCTCCTCGCTGTTGTGGACGATGTCGCCAAGACAATAGAGGGTGTTGTGCTCCATAAGGTATTTTTCCGCCGTACGGATGGCGTTGATCACACCGAAGCAGAAACCTGAATTCTGGTCAACAACGATTTTCTTGGGCATGGCTACCAGTTGTCGGGGAACAAGGAATCGACAAATTCGACACGATTGAATATTTGGAGCTGGTGGATTTTCTCGCCAACGCCAATGTATTTGATGGGGACTTGGAACTGGTCGGAGATGCCGATGACCACGCCGCCCTTTGCTGTGCCGTCCAGTTTGGTGATAGCCAGTGCGTTGACTTCGGTGGCGGCAGTAAACTGTTTGGCTTGTTCGAAAGCGTTCTGGCCGGTGGAGCCGTCAAGGACGAGCAGGATTTCGTGCGGGCCTTCGGGAACGAGTTTGCGGATGACGTTCTTGATTTTCACCAGTTCGTTCATGAGGTTGACTTTGTTGTGGAGTCGGCCGGCGGTGTCGATGATGACGATCTGGCTGTGGTTGGCGATGGCGGATTTCACGGTGTCGTAGGCCACGGCAGCAGGGTCGGAGCCCATCTTCTGGGCCACGATAGGCACTTCGCAGCGGTTGGCCCATTCGGTGAGTTGGTCGATGGCGGCGGCGCGGAACGTGTCGGCGGCGCCGAGTGTAACGGAGTAACCGCGTTTCTTGAACTGGTAAGCCAGTTTTCCGATGGTGGTGGTCTTGCCCACGCCGTTCACTCCCACAACGAGGATGATGTAGGGCACATCCATTTCGGGGATCACGAAGTCGTTTTCTTTCTCGAGGTCGTTTTCAAGGAGCAACCCGGCGATTTCCTCCTTCAGAATCATGTTCACCTGGTTGGTGCCCAAGTATTTGTCTTTGGAAACGCGTTTTTCGATTCGGTCAATGATCTTGAGAGTGGTCTCGATGCCCACGTCAGAAGTAACCAGTACCTCCTCGAGGTTGTCGAGCACCTCGTCATCGACTTTAGACTTCCCGACGATGGTTTTAGCCAGTTTTTTGAAGAAATTCTCCTTGGATTTCTGCAAACCCTCGTTCAATTCCTTCTTTTGTTCTTCGTTAATCTCGTTTTTTTTATCTTTTTTGAAAAATGAAAAGAATCCCATAGCGCGAATTTTTCGCAAAAGTACGATTTTTATTGATATAATGGGAAAGTGATTTTTAGATGATGAGGTGAAAGGAGGTTAGGATGGCGGGAGATAATGTGAAAAGTGCGGATGATGACTTTTTTGTTTGACGAAATATTATGTCAAAAGACGTTTGTCAACACCGCAGCATTTTCTCGCGCAAGTGTACGTATCCGGCCTCGTTGAAGCGATATTGGATAGGGGCGTGGCTTGATTTCCGCTCTTCGTCGCTTTGGGCCACAGGGGTGAGGATGCCCGATGATAGGAACTTTTTCTGGAAGTTGCGGCGGTCGAACTCTTTGCTGAAGACGTGGGTGTAGAGTCGTTGCATCTCCGGCAGGGTGAAGATGTCGTCCACGAGGAGAAAGGCAACGGGGGAGTTGATGAAGGCGAGGCGTAGTTTCCAAAGAGCCATGCGGCAGATTTTCTCGTGGTCGAAGGCCAAACGGGGCATCTCATGTACATCGAACCAGCGGGCCTCTTTCGCATCGTCGCCGGCGACAGCCTTGATTTGGTTAGGACGCACGACCGATGCAAACGCGACCGAAATGGTGCGACTCCGCGGATCCCGATCCAAGTCGCTGAATGACCCTACTTCGTAGAAATGTTTGGGCGAAAGACCCGTTTCCTCCTTCAGCTCGCGACGCGCGGCCTCCTCCAAGGTTTCGTCCGGCTCCAGAAAACCGCCTGGGAAAGCCCATTGTCCCTTGTATGGTTCATTCCCACGTTTGATTAACAACACGTTGAGGTTAGTGCCGTCAAAACTGAACACGACAATGTCCGCCGTCACTGCCGGCCGCCAATAATCGTATGTATAGACTCCTTTTTCTCCCATAATTCTGTGTGATTTTTACACGCGGCAAAGATACAATTTTAATGGTTATTGGTTATGGGTTATGGGTTATTGAGGGTTAGAGGGTTGGAAGGTTAGTTGGTTAATGGGTTAGAGGATTAGAAGGATAGATGGTTAAAAGGTTAGTGGGGTAGATGGGTGAAGGAGGAGGGTGAACCAGTATGTTTTGCGGGAACAAGGACAACTTTCTTGCGAAATATCACTCTGAAAATTTACTATTCAAGCCTTATTAGTTAAATTGTTTTTATATTCAGTTGACACTCAGTGTCGAATAAATTCCGCAAAAGTATTGACAGGAGAGCGTTTTTGTACTATTTTTGCGAACAAATTCGAAGAGATTATAAGAGACAAGATACAATATATTTGCGTTATTCTATTTCCAATTCAAAACGATGCAAAAGTTCAACTTTGACAAAGACGAAGTTTCCTCTTTTTCGGAAGTTCCATCGGCGGATTTCATCGGCATCTTGTTGCAAGGAGGTGCGCGGGCGGACGAGGCGGCTTACTATTTACTGCATCATCGGGTCAATCTTCAACTGAAGAGACGGTTTGAAGTGTACCTCAACCGTTTGATGGACAATTTTGAAGATGTGGTCGAGGATTTCTTCCTATACCTGCGCGAAGGAAATGACAGCGGGGACGGTGGAGACCGCAAGCCCTACCAGTCGCTGCAAAGTATCCGTAACAAGGAGGCCTTTGAGGCATGGCTGGTCAGCACTTTTCGAAACTATCTCGCTGTGCGTGCTGCGGCGGAAAAGCAGTTCCTTCATGTGGGAGTCTCAGCCGAAAGCGTTGCCAGTCCCGACATTTTCAATGCAGCTGATGATATTGGCATCAGTGATGTCAGTGACACCCCTAACGCCGCTGATGTCACTAACCCCTTCGCCTACTGCGAAATTCCCGAAATTCCCGACACTCTTCAGACCGACGAGTGGATTCTTTCCGTTGCCGCCAGCCTGATCGCATACGCGCACCAGACCTTCAACCCGAACTACCGTTTCGTCCTTTTCCGTTTTCTCTTGTCGATGCTCAATCGGCAGCAGTCGTTGCCGAACGAGGCGGTGGCGCAAGTCCTCGGGATGACCGACCTGTCGTATCGGGTCACCGTTCACCGCGCAAAACGCAGCCTTGCGAAACTCCGTGACTGTCTGCTCCGAGGCGAATTCCTCCCTCTTGACGATGTCCACCGGCAGATGGCGCAGCACATCAACGACGACTTTACAAACCTTTATCCCACCTTGTCGGTTTATTATGATCAAATCATCGACACGTTGCCCTGTGCCGCCGCCATCAAGCAACTCCGCCAGCAATACCGTGAAACCACTGGTCATACGCTTCATGAACCCACGGCATCCTATTCTGCCCGACTCACCGTCACGGGCTTCTGGACCAAGTTGAACCGGTGGTTGATTGTTTAAAAAACCTCGTTTCATCCAATTTCAGCTGAAGTATGGCTGTGATATCACAAAGCATAGCATTAAGTATGTCGTGATTATCCTCAAATGCTCGATTTGATTTGTAGATGGATTTGATTTCAGAAGTTAGCGTCTCCATCAGTTGAGCGACAGCAAAGACCAATTGTCCTATATCAATCGCCTCCGCCAATTCGGAAATTTTCATCTGTGTTCTGTCGTCTTCTGTCGCAGGGCGAATATTTCCGTTCTTGTCCACGATATAGCTCCTTATTCCTTTGCACGACAACTTTTGCAGAACGTCAATAATGGACATACAAGAATTGGCATTGAGAGCACTCATCAAAGGATGCAGGTCTGGCGGCTCGGTGTCTTGAACGATATCCACACTATCATGGTAGAGGTCGCTGAAAAGGGTGTGGTGTTTCAATTGTTCACGAGTGATATTTTGCGTTTTGATGCTCCCGTCCGAATTATAGTCTTCTTCTACGTCAGAGCCGAATTCACGAATGAAATCTAAACGTTTGGACAACGCATAATATTCCCAACTGCCGTTAAACTCGTCAAAGTAAGCATTGATGGCTTTTGACCATTCCTCCAATCGTCCGAGGACACCATGCAGCCATTTTTCCCAAAGAACTGTTTCATAGTAGTTCTGCATCCTGAATACAGCCATCTCATCTTTAGAATCTCTAAAAACGCGAGGGAGGGACATAATACGCAACAATTGTATTTTCGCCATCACTCGATTGAAAGCTTTTGCCAGCGGGGCTTTACTTTGTATGGGTTCTATTAATTCTTTCATCATTTCATAATCTTATCGTTTCTTTTAACAAGTATGGAAAACAACCGAAATGTTACACCTTGGTCAATTTTTTTCTTTGAGGTTAGTCTCCGTGCTGGTGTTTTAATGCTTGTTGGCTTTTCTTAATTTCCGTATATCGAATTATAGCATCCAACAACGCTTCATTGGGACAACCAAACAGCCGAGAGCAGTCTTCAACTTTGATTTCGGGATCGCAGTGCTCAAAGATGTAACAATGGCATTTGGAAGCTTTTCCCATGATGCCGAAGACGAGTTTGTCGTATTTTTTCTGCAGGGCGGCAAGGATGCCGCAGACGGTAAGCGGTTGTTGTTCCTCTTCGCGAATGAGATCGTAGGCAGGGCTATCCAACGGAACCGGGAGGTCAAGAGCCAATGGCGTTTCCTGATTCCATTTTGCCAATAACACAATTTCGTCGTACTGTTCGCGGGTGAGTTCGCTATCCAACCCCAAATAGCATTCGTATGGAAGGTCGAAAACAGTGCCTTCTGCATGGTGCCCGAAATAATCGTGGAAGGTGTGAGGTGTAAGGAGCACATGGTCGCGTTCTTCCAAGACATCCAAGATTTTTTGCGCGCCATGGATGATAAGGGGACAGCCGCTTTCATAGAGTGCCACGGCAATCTCTGCACCCACATCCACACAGGAAGAGTAGCTTATTCCGAAAGTTATCAGCCATTTGTCTGGTGTGTACCAATCCGTCGCATGTACATCCATCCGAGACAGTCCCAATTCTCCATAATGGTCAAATGCCATTTTCTTGAATGCCGCCGCACTGTCCAGGTCCGTTTCATCCGTGATCTCGCCGTGCCGCCCCAACTGATACTGTCGATAGAATTCTACATCTGTCATGTCGGCAACATCCTTCAACCATTTCTCTTTCTTCTTAGATTCTTTTTTGTCGTAGAATTGACAGAAATGGTTTTCGTATGCCAAGTACGCTACACGGAAATATTTGGCATACAATCGGATACTCATGTCTGGCAATGGTTCTCTATAGAAAGGCGGATAAGACTCGATGGTCTTCCCAGATGCTATTTTCCGATAAATTTCCTCATTAACGACACACTCATTAAGTACTCGGATGGCTTTCTCCACATCCTTAGGTAATCTTCGCTGCCAGGGAACGATTCTGTCCAGGTCTTTTCGAGGAATATGTCCAGTGCGTTGCCGCTTGGGAAGATGTTCTTCCACATAACGGTTGTAGGCTTCCGGATCCTTTGCGATTTCGGCCACTTTTTCCTTAAAAAAAGTCAAAAGCGGGTCAAGGAACCAGTCTAAAGGATCGTGACTGTGGCAGTTCCTGTCGGGATCATCGTGGATAATACACCAATGCATGTCATTGTCTGAAATATGGAGGAACGTTTTTCCTCGGTATTGACTTACAGAGACATAATGCCAGTATGTCTTCCGAGGATATTCACTCTGCCAGTAAGACAAGTATTCTTCCTCTGTCTTTGCTTCACCCCAGTCTTTAACTTCCTCGAAACTGACCCAGTCAGAAGGCTCTCCTCGCGGAACCTCTATCCATAGTCCATGGCGATAGTCGTCGCCGATGGGTTCGAAAGTGTCCAAAAGGACTTTGATTTCCAAAAGAATGCCGTGACTTTTCGGATTGGTGACGGCGTAGCTGTTGTCGAACCCTCCTCGTAGGAGGCGACACAACAGTGGTTGGTTTAGTTTCTTCTGATTCATAATGATGTCTTTGATTTCACAATCTTATTACAATTATTGGGTACTTCTGCTCGTTTCGCCTACTGGGAAACAATCTGGTTACTCGTGGCATCCCGAGATCTATCTCGTTATAGAGAATCCAGACAAAGCGGCCTTGTATGATGTATATCATAATCTTGTCTTTTTTGCTAATTCGTACCATTGAACAGTCAAATCGCATTTGTTTTTATCTCTAAGTATGGAAAACAACCGAAATGTTACACCCCAGCGAAAAAAATTTTTTTTCTGTTTTATGTGTAACATTTTCCTTTTTTTCCGTACTATATGGGCAAAAACAATTAAAAATGCTATAAAATGAAAACTTCATCAAAAATATCAGGCAAAAACAACCACCCACCCATAACCATAGTTTCAGGCAAAATTCACACCATATTAAAAAAGTGTGTAGTTAATACACATCATAACATTTTTTTTACTACTTTTGCAGCCGTTTTAAATTAGGTAAAAAATATATCCTAATTTGTTGTGTTATAGAAAATTACTAAAGAAAAGAATATGCAGATAATGAAGAGAAGCTTGGCTTTCTTGTTGATAGGAGTGATGGCGTTTGGATTGGTGACAATGGTTCAGGCCCAGGATTCCATTCACGTTGATCTGGACAAGGCCCTTGAAATCGCCCTTTCGG
>CAMJPH010000030.1 GCA_946407715.1 uncultured Bacteroidales bacterium
CCGTGTAAATGAAACGGACGCCTCTGACCTGCAACGGTCAGGGAAGAACAACTTCATTGGGTAAAGCTCCGCCACAGTGTGCAACAGACCGGTGGCGGAGCGGAAAAGGAAAGGTGCCCAAGCAGGGGCATCGCATAATGTTAACGGGCCTCTTAGCGATGTTCCCTGCCACCAAGCACCTCAGGTCGCATATATCGTGATGTTTGTCACGCGATGGCACAAGAAATCCGGCGGCAAAGATACAACTTTTCCGTTTCGGATGGCAGACCCGAAAGTGCCGTGCAAAGTGCGGCACGCCCCGCAGAAAAGGGGGAGTGTGTTTAATTTAAAATTGAAAAATATGAAATCTTTAAAATTAAATCAATTGGACAGCCAAAGACTGGCAGAGAAAGAAATGTTGAACGTAACTGGCGGACAAGGCGGATGGGGATACGATATAGGTCCTAACGGGACATATACTCGATATTGTACCTGTGGCTGTGCCTACGAAAACAACGGGGGCTCAAGTACGGAAGACAACAAAAATGCCAACTATAGTGGAGGTACCTCTGGTTTAAGAACGCCAGGATTCCCATTAACGCCCAACAGTAAATAATTGAATATCAGGGGTGGGTACCAAATCCACCCCTTTGATTAGAAAATCTTAATTATGAAATCACACCTATTAGCGTGCTTTGCCATCATTTTGGCGATTTTCTCTTTCCTATCATGTAGCAGATCTGTTCATAAGGATAACAATTCCATTACTGACCTACAGACAGTTATGCCCGTTGACACACTTTACACCATACCGTTTCAAATAACTGGCGATATGAGCAGGATTCTTTTAGAAGCAAAAATAAACAATAAAACTAAAACTTTTATGTTAGATTCGGAATTCCCTTATCACTGTATAGATTGCAAGTTTGTTCTATCATTATTTGACACAACCAATCATACCAGCAAAATGATAGAGAATGGTTTTACAAGAGTGTTTTGCAATCATCCCATCAACATCAATTTGCAAAATCTCGTGTGTCATTCTGACACATTTGAGTTGATGTTCCCAGACCATTTAAACACAAAAGAGGAATCATGCGGCATAGTCGGCAGGCCATTTTTTGAAAAATCAGTGGTTTGCATCAATTTTGATGTCAACCGGATTTATATTCTCAACAAATTTCATGACAATTTTAACGGATATGCTTCTGCGGAATACATAAAAAATAAAGAAGACCACCGTATTTTGACATTGAAGTTTCCAACCGAACAGGATTCGATTTCAGCAAATCTCATCCTCGATTTTGGAGCTCCTTTTTCAGATATAGATAAGGATATTAAAAAACACATAAAAATCCCTACTGGTAAAGTGAATCCACTAAATATCGGAGCAGTTTTATTAAACCGGGCTGTAGCTATTAAATACAAAATAGATGTTGAGGCTGGCAATTCTCAAACAGGAGAAGTGATTGAACATCCTTTTGAAAATTGGGGCTGTGATGGCGGTATCGGTATGGACATTATCAAGCAATATAATATGATTATAGATTATCAGCATAATAGAATCTATTACACCCCCAACGAGTACTACAAAAAGATGACGAAGCAATGAAAACATACCTCACCCCAAACCATATCCGCCACGCTTTGGCCAACCTTCCGATAACTCCGTTGCGACTGATCCGAGTTGACGGAGTAATAGAGTTGCTATAGAATTGCTATAGAGTTACTATAGACTTACCATAGAGTTAGAGCTTTTTTTGAACCGTTACGGACAGCCAACTACTAACTACTAACTGCTAACTATATAATGTCTTTCTCCTCAATCAAATTGTTCAGTATCGCGTACACCGTCAACGCCGCGACGGACTTGATGCCGGTTTTGCGGACGATGTTCTTGCGGTGGGTAATGACGGTGTGGACGGAGATGTTGAGGGTGTCGGCGATTTCGTTGTTTTTCAGTCCTTTGGAGAGGCAGACGAGTACTTCTTTCTCGCGGTCGGAGAGGGGGTCGGTGTCGGATTCGTCATCGTCGGATTGGATGGTGTTCACCACTTGGTTGATGGTGGATTTGATGCGCTGGAGGTCGTCGTTGAGCTCAATGATGCCGGCGAACTGCCGCTGGTGCTGCGATTCGATGTAGGAAGTGACCAATCCGATGAGACGCAGGTTCGGCAGGCTGTCAAACTCGGCGCGTATGGTGGAGCGTTTGGTGTAGTCGTATAGCAACGGATTGACAATCAGGATATCCGGGTGCAGGGCGTTGATTCTTGCGTATAGGGAACCCAGGTTGTCGGTGGAGAAGACGACCTCAGCGTCGGGCAACTCCCGGAGCAGCTGCTCTAGTCCGATGCGCAGCATGATTGAGGGTTCTGCGATGGCGATCTTAGTCATGGCGTTTGGATTCTAACAGTTGGATATACGGAACTAAGATGCGGTTTTCCATCATGGCATGTCTGGCAATGTCGTTGGAGAGGGCATAAACGTCTAACAGCATATCAACGCGCTCCACGGGGGAAATTTCGGCGGGTATGTACTTGAGCAACAGATTGGAAAGATCGTTGAGGGTGTCCTCAATGTCATCGTGCTGCTGGTGGAAGGTGTTCTTTTGGTAGGTGGCGGATTCGGTGGCCTCCTGTTCGGAGAGAATCTGTCGCAGGTAAGGGAAAATCACCTCCTCCTCGTAACGGAAATGCTTCTCCATCTCTTTGCGGAATTCGGCGTAGAAGTTGGTGATTAACGTGCTGTATTTCCGGTCCATCGGTTCCAACAAGGTGTTGAGATGGTGTTCGATGTGCGGGAGTTTGTTCTCTAAATAGTCCTTGTGGGAGGAGACGAGATATTGCAGGATGTCGGTCATGGGGCACTGTTGTAACTCGTTGGCCGTCGGATAGTAGTCTTCCTGACAATAGACACGGCCGATGAGGGTGAACAGGGGCAGCGAAACGTGGTGTTCTGAACAGAGTTGTTCGATGCTCTTCTCTCCGAATCCGAGAGGGATGTTAAGACGCGGAAGAACGGTCAACAGACTGTGATACTGGTTGATTGCATCGGCCATTTTCATTTTCGGCGACAATTGCGGAGGGGTGGTTGGAGTGGAACTCATAGTTGGTAAATTTCCGGCAAAGATAGCATTTTTTAGTTCTTGTCCTTGATTTGCCATAGCACTCGTCAGTTTTTCTTGTCTAAGGGATTCAAGGGGTTTTTGTTAAGAATCATGAATTGTTGTGGCAGAATGTTCCTTTGAAAAAAATCGTATTTTCGCAGCGCAGATTTTTTGTTAAAAGAAGATACAAACCTACATGAAAAAGTTATATGCCATAACCGTTTGCATTCTGTTTTGTCTGGCCGGTTCGGCACAAACCTTTGCCCCGTGGGAGCCGTCGCAAGGACCGCTGAATTTCATGACGTTGGATATCCAGAACCACCCATACATAAGGCTAACCTATAATGAAAGTGTTAGCGCTGGCATTGATAATTACGAGAGCACCACAGTCCCCGGTCCAAACCCACATCACCAACTAATCACCACCAACGGGCAAGACCCGTGCCGGTGCTACGGCATAGGGACGAATTATGTACACGAGGAATACTTCCCAACCACAGGCATCATCACCAAGCCCAATGGTTTGCAAGTTGACACGGTTATACAATTGGGCAACCCTTCACTCAACAACAACTCCCAAATCGAATACTGGTTTTACCCACAGGAAAATGAGAGTGTCTTGTTAGTTTGCTTCTCCTTTGCCGAAGAAGATGTAGCTTATCATGAAGCCTCGGAAAATTCCCGTTTTTACATCGAGGTGTTGGACGGACAGACCAACCAGCTCATCCAAAGCGGCTATTATCCGACGGAAGCAGCCACTATCGCTGGCAATCCAACACCTACCAATAACAATTGGCCGTACAGCCGCTTCCTTGCCGTGCCGAGCGGGGAAAACAGCGGTCAAGACCACTCTGTATGGTCTGATAACTTGCAATCCTACGTTTACTATTGGGCATTTCCGCAAGCCACACCCACGACATTCCCTTTTCGTGTATGCCCTTCTAACCAAATTTCCGGACAGTCCTACAATCCCGTAAAATGGTTCGAGTATAAACCTGTCGCATTCGATTTAAGTTCCTACGCTACTCAGGGCAAATCTGTGAAGCTACGGATACGCTCACGGTCTTGCCTATATTTCGCACATTGGTCCTACGGCCTCTTTTACGCCAAAATGGTTTCTGGAGGCGGCATGGTAGTATCCACGGATGATAATCCTGTTTTCCACCTGTCAGTACCTAAAGGTTTTCTTGAAAACACCTACGAATGGCATTATGGCTACGATTCGTTGGATGCGTCAAACCGTATTTTAGATGAGTATAATACACCTGTTGGTATCACGATTCCGAGCGTCTATGACATTTTCATCGACCCTGATACCGCAATTGCTGTCAGTTCCCACATATGGCCCTATTACCGATGTGAAGTGCGATCCTACACGGGCGTTCCCTTTGTGTTTGAGTACTGGTTGAGAAGATACCACCTTGACGCCGACTTTATCTACCAACCCGAGGAAAATGGCGATGCTGTCCAATTCCAAAACCTTAGCACCCTCTTTTACAGCACTCCGCCGGCCGGGCCAAATGCAGAATGGGACACCGTTTACGTGGATAGCCCGTCCCTCCGCTGGTATGTGCTGCAAAACGAAGCGTTCACCCTCTTCGCCGAAAACGAGAGTAACCCCTCCTTTACGTTCACTCCAGCCACCGTTTCGGACGGGGAAGCCACGGTCATGCTCGTGGTCAGCGACAGCCTCAACCAGGTGCGCGACACCGTGGTAAAAACCTTCCCCATGTCGCTTACGGACATACCCGCACACGAGCGCCACGCGGTCACTGTCACCCCCAACCCCACCCGTGGCACCGTGCGAGTCTCCGCTGACCGTGACATCGAGAACGTCCGCATCCTCACCGCCGATGGTAAACAGCTGAACACCATCACCCTCCATGACAGAACCACTACTTTGGACTTGGGCCATTACGATGGCAGCCTCTTCCTGCTGGATGTTCGTTTCAAAGACGGTGGCAACGTGGTGAAGAAGGTGGTGAAAAGATGATTATTCACTAACCGTAAATCGCAAACCGCAAATCGTAATAAAAACCACCGAATATGAAAAAAACGTTTACATTAGTTATGCTTTTAGCGGGTTTCTTGGGCTTGACTGCCCAGAACACCATTCCAAACAGCGATTTTGAACTATGGTCTTACGGGAAGCCCGTGGGATGGACTGTCGGGCTGCATGGGACCATTACCTCCTTTGTGAACATCCCCGTAGAGGTCAACTTCGGTACCCAAAGCAGCGAAGCACATGGGGGAAGTTCGGCCGTTAAACTAGTATCTTCTGATTTCACCATCCCCTATTTAGGATATAACTTCAATCTGCCGGGCATTCTGCAAGCCGGCGAATCGGAAGGCTTCTCCATCCCTCTGGAGGACATCTTGGCCATCATTCAAGCCCTCCAGGACACCACCGGCACTTCAGGGTTTGACCCAGACAATTTGGCCACTATGTCATCGCTATTACAACTGCTCTCCAAAGGCGTGCCCTGCTCTGCCGTCCCGGCTTCGGTCACCGCGTGGGTGAAATACCAGCCACAGGACGGTGACTATCTTATGATGTTTGCGGTGGCGAAAAAGGAAGGTATGCCAATAAGCTACAATTATGGCATCTTCCAAACGGACAATCCCAACAGCTATCAGAAAATCGGAATCGACCTTGATGCGCCAAATGCCGAGTGTGACTCTATCATGATTATCATCCTCTCATCCACGATGATGAACAGCAGTTCAGTACTCTATGTGGATGACATTGCGTTGGAATCCAGCAGTGTAAGCATCCCCAATGTCGAAGATTTTTATGGGAAAATCTACCCCAACCCTGCTGTAAACCAGTTGCATATTCAGCCTGATAACGAAAAGGCATACGAATGGACTTTGACAGACTTGTCTGGAAGAACTCTTCAGACAGGCAAATCCACTGGCGAAACTATTCTTGACACAAAATCCTACGCTACAGGCATGTACCTGCTGCAAATCGTCGCCGAAGGTAACATCAGCACCCATAAGGTCTTGATTCAATGACAACACCGCAGATTTGGCTCGCTCCGTTGCATGGGATCACCTCCTATACCTTTAGAAACACCCTATGCCGTCACTTTGGCGGCATAGATTGTTTTATGGCTCCTTTTCTGCCTGCACAGCCCGCCGGCAAGTACCGGCAGAAGGTCTGGCAGGATATTATCCCCGAAAACAACACAGCTTTGCCTCTTGTTCCGCAACTGATGGGCAACCGTCCGGAACAGTTTGTGGATACGGTACGGATGCTGAATGAACAGTTTGGTTACGATCACTTTAACGTCAATATCGGTTGCCCGTCTTCGCCTGTGGTGCGCCATACACGCGGCTGCGGTCTGATGCCACACCCCGACATCGTGGAGCGGATTGTGGCAGAGGTGACGGGAAAAACGCCATTCAGCATCTCCCTTAAAATGCGCCTCGGCCTGCACCATGCCGATGAAGGACGCGAGCTGCTCTCCCGACTCAACGACTATCCGCTGGAGTTTCTGGTCATCCATCCCCGTTTGGGCGATGATCTGTACGAGGGAGTTCCCGATTGGGACACCTTTGCGGAGTTTTGCCAGCTGACACGGCACAAAATCGTTTATAGCGGGGATATTTTCACCGTGGAAGATTACAACAGGTTGTCGGAGCGGTTCCCGCAAGTGTCGGCCTGGATGCTCGGTCGCGGATTGTTGCGGAATCCTTTCTTGGCTGAAGAAATTAAAAACCAGCATAGTAGAGACAGAAAAGAACGATTTCTCGCTTTTTATCAGGATTTTATAGAATATCAGATTCCCATCCGGGGCGAATCGGGTACTTTGGCAAATCTTAAGGAGTTGTGGCACTATTTTGCCCATTTCGCGTCCATTTCAGATAGGGAATTGCAAATGATGCTGAGAGTTTGTGATTTTAGAAAGTTTTTGGATTTGACTTTTTCTGTCATCAGTTCGTTTTAGGCTTGGAGTTTAGAAAGTTTGCTACGAACTGTTCGTTATCCACATTTATTCCATAAAAAAACAAAAAAAGTTAAATATTAGAGTTGACAATGTGAAACAAAAATGTATTTTTGCAGGCTTGAAATTAATAGAATTATTCACATAAAATTGTTTTAAAGTATGAAGAAAACTTTACTTGTTTTAGTTGTTGCGATTATGGCTGGTTTGACTGGCTTCGCACAAATCACGGACACAATTGTGTCAACGACTCCTTCTAACCGCAATGTGTTGCTTGAGGAATACACGGGTGTCCAATGTACTTGGTGTCCTGACGGTCACCGCATGGCCAACGAACTCAAAGCAACGAATCCGGATCGCATTTGCCTCATCAACATTCACCAAGGAAGCTTTGCAGCGAATACTTACACGACCCAATTTGGAAATGCATTGGCGAGCCAGACGAACTTGGATGGTTATCCTTCGGGTACAATTAACCGCCATGTGTTTTCTGGAAATAAAACCGCTTTGAACAGAGGTGAATGGGCGAACTGTGCCAACCAGATCCTCAACATGTCTTCTCCTGTGAACATCGCTGCAGAAGGTACGCTTGACATGAGTACCAGAACGGTGAATATCCGTGTTCAACTCTATTACACAGGTTCACAGACGGTTACATCCAATTCTTTGAATGTCGCTATCCTTCAAGACAATGTGTTGGGCTCTCAAATGGGTATGTCCATGAATCCTGCTCAGGTTGTCGGCAATCAATACAACCACATGCACATGTTGCGCCATCTAATTACCGGTCAATGGGGTGAAACAATTGAAACTATAGCCCAAGGCACGTTGGTGGAGAAGAATTACGAATATGTGATTCCCGCAGAGTTAGGCTCCCCGAATGCTATTGAAGCCGTGCTTTCGGATTTGAACTTTGTTGCTTTTGTTTGCGAAGGTCATCAGGAAGTGCTCACCAGCATTGAAGTTCCCATTGAACGCATCAACCTGCCTGCTATCGCCGGACGTGTCGCCAATGTGTATGAGACACCGTCTTTGACGTGTACGGAGCAGGCCAATGCCTATTTCCAATTCATGAACCAAGGTGCTGAAACGGTAACCTCTCTGGCTTACACCTATAGCATTGGAGGCAACACGCAGACTGCCACATGGAACGGCAGTGTAAGTTCATTTGACATCACCAATGTTGACATCCCGACTTTTAACATTAACGTCAATGTCAACAATACGTTGACTGTGCAAGTTACAAAAATCAACGGTACGGATGTGGATATTGCTCCCAGAACACTTACAATTAAGAAAAATGTTTATGGAGGTGCCGGAACTATGACGTTTATTTTGAAAACCGATAACTATGGTTCTGAAACGACGTTCAAAATCTTTGGCCCTGACGGCAACGTGGTTCTTTCCGGTGGACCTTTCTCTAACAACTCTTCTGTTGAACATTCCTATACGTTTGCCCCTACAACCATGGGCTGCTATCGTCTTGAGGTTTATGATAGCCAAAGTGATGGTATAAACGGCGGCTATGGCTCAGGTTGGTTCAAGTTAATGGCCGAGGATGGAACACAGATTTTCCGCGACAACGGCAAGTTCGGCAGCCAGGCTACCTATATGATTGACGTTACAACTGTAGGTGTTGAAGATTTCACGTCGGAAACAGCCGTCTATCCCAACCCTGCTACGGATGTGATCAATATTAATACAACTGATAATGTGCAACGCGTTGAGATTTTCAACATGCAAGGTCAATTGGTGAAAGCTGAGACTGGCGAAGTGAAGAGCGTTTCCGTGAAAGACCTGGCCAATGGTCTCTATACGATGAAACTCACGACCGATAAGGGTACTTCTATGCACAAAATTATCAAGAAATAATTCCGATAAGTCTCCTAAAGAAAAAGACCGGCAGTGATGTCGGTCTTTTTTTGCTATTTGCTATTGGCACATTGGCTTAGTCGCCAATAATACTGTTGAAATTTATCCTTGTGTACGTCTCTTTGGGATAAGAGACGTTTCAGGAAACGTCTCTACCACTTACTATTTGGTGGGTTCGAGGGAGAGGCTGATTCGTTTGCGGTCGATTTCGACATTTTCCACGCGCACCATGACTTTCTGGTTGAGGTGGACCACTTCCGATGGGTCGGAGATGCGGCGGTTGCTCAAGCGGCTGATGTGGATGAGGCCGTCTTGGTGTACGCCGATATCGACGAAGCATCCGAAATTGGTCATGTTGGTGATGATGCCTGGCAGTACCATTCCGATATAAAGATCGTTGATGGTGTGTACGTTCTTGTCGAACTCGAACATCTCAAAATGAGAACGGGGATCGCGGCCAGGTTTGTCAAGCTCGTTCATGATGTCTTGCAGGGTGGGCATTCCAACCGTTTTGGAGATGTATTTCTTCAGTTTAATCTGTTGTCGGAGCTGTTTGTTGGCCATCAAATCCGCTACCGAGCAGTCCAAGTCGGCGGCCATTTGGTTGACCACGCTGTAGCTTTCGGGGTGTACCGCGCTGGCATCCAGCGGGTTCTCGGCAGCTCGGATTCTCAGGAATCCCGCTGCCTGTTGGAAGGCTTTGGCTCCGAAACGGGGCACCTTTTTCAACGCCTCGCGGGAGGCGAAGGCCCCGTTTTCGTTGCGGTAATCGACAATGTTCTGTGCCAATGCCGGGCCTACACCGGAGACGTAAGAGAGCAGCTGCTTGCTGGCGGTGTTCAACTCCACACCCACGTAGTTAACGCAGCTTTCGACGGTGGTCTGCAGGCTCTCCTGCAGCATTTTTTGGTTCACATCGTGCTGGTATTGTCCCACACCGATGGATTTCGGGTCTATTTTCACCAACTCGGCCAGGGGATCCATCAGTCGTCGTCCGATGGAAACTGCGCCGCGCACCGTGACATCGTAGTTGGGGAACTCTTCACGCGCCACGGGTGATGCCGAATAGACTGACGCGCCACTTTCGTTTACCATGAAGGCCTTGACCTCCCGTTCGAAAGGAATGTGACGGACAAAATTCTCCGTTTCGCGGCCGGCGGTGCCATTCCCGATGGCGATGGCATCCACTTTGTACTGGAGCACCAACCGTTTCAGCTTGTCAGAAGCGAGCTTGTACTGTGCCACCGGCGGGTGCGGGTAGATAGTCTCGTTGTAGAGCAGTTTGCCCTGAGGGTCGAGAATCACGACTTTGCAGCCGGTGCGGAAACCGGGGTCGATGGCCAGGGTGGTGACCTGTCCTAACGGAGCGGCTAACAACAGCTGCCGTGCGTTTTTCGAGAAGACGGCGATGGCTTCTTTGTCGGCTTTCTCCTTGTAGAATTTGCGCATCTCGGTCTCCATTTGGGGTTGAAGCAGCCGTTTGTAGGAGTCAGTGGCCGCCATCCAGACCTGTTGCGCGGAATTGCTGTTGTTCTTGACGAGGCGGCGCTTCATGTCCGCCAGCGTGCGTTCTTCGTCGGGGGCAATGCTAACGCGGAGGATGCCCTCTTCCTCACCCCGGAACATGGCTAATATGCGGTGTGACGGGGCTTTGGCGAGCGACTCCTCCGACTGGTAGTAGAGGCGGTATTTCCCCTCCTCGTCAATACGATCGGGAATTTGCCGGGTGGAGATGCGGCTGTGGCGGAGGAACGTGTCGCGCAGACGAGCCCGGATGTTGGGGTTTTCGCTGATTTTCTCGGCGATGATGTCGCGCGCGCCGGCCAAGGCCTCTTCCACGTTCGCCACCCCTTTTTCCGGATTGACGAATCTGGTGGCTTCACGTTGCAAGTCCAGCTGGCGTTGCGCCCACAGCAGCTTCGACAGCGGTTGCAATCCTTTTTCCATTGCCACGGAAGCCCGGGTCTTGCGCTTGGGCCGATAAGGGAGGTACAAGTCCTCCAAAACGCTCATGGTTTCAGCCTCTTCGATCTGTTTGCGCAGTTCGGGCGTGAGTTTGCCCTGTTCGGCAATGGAATCCAAGATGGTGGCGCGGCGTTTGTCTAACTCCAACCACTTGGCGTATAAATCCTTGATGTTCCCGATTTGTACCTCGTCTAATGAGCCGGTGACCTCTTTCCTGTATCGTGAGATGAACGGGATCGTGGCACCGGTTTCCAGCAAATTCAAGGTGTTCTGCACCTGCTCCTCCGTCAGTTGGAGTGCTTGCGCAATCCGTAGGGCGTAATTTTGTCCGGACATTTTTCTGGGACTTTGGACTTTGGACTTTGGACTTTGGACTGAGGACTGAGGACTGAGGACTCTGAATATCCTAAGTCCATTGTCCATAGTTCTACTCTTCGACAATATTTAAAAGTTCGATGTCAAATTCTAATGGGGAATAAGGGGGAATACCTTGTCTGCCTTCGCCGTAGGCCATGCTGGAGGGGATGAGCACGGTCACTTTGTCACCGACTTTCATTTCGGAGACAGTGGCGTCCCAACCGGGGATCACCTGACCGGCACCCACCGTAAAGGAAAACGGTTCACCGCGTTCCACTGAACTATCGAACACTGTGCCGTCAACAAAACGACCCGTATAGTGGACTTTCACGGTCTGCAACGATTCCACTTTGGCTCCAGTACCTTTTTTCACCGTTTTAGCATAAACACCTGCCGAGGTCTGTTTCATGTCGGGGTGTTTTTGCAGATATGCGTCAATTTCCTCCACTTCTTTCACTTTTCTGTCATCCAATTGGGCTTCAAATTCCGCTTTGGCTTTCTCGAAATCTGCTTTTTTCATAACTCCGTAAAGCATCACATCGAGATAGAGTGGATCTTCGCCAAATTCGTATTCTTGAGCAGGATTCATCATCTTTTCGAAGAATTGTTTGCCGTCGAGAATGAAAGTCGCGCTGTCTCCCACATGCATCATACGGATGGCTTCAAAAATGTCACCCTCGTAAAGGGAATCCATGATCATCTCATTCGGCATCATGGGGATAAGCAGGGAGTCGCCCGCGCGCAATGACATCAGAACGCCCACCAAGTCACCAGTCAAAGGCTGGTCAGCGGTGTCATTCTGAATATGAAATTGATAATATAAACCTGATTTTGATTTTTTGAATCCTTTGTATTTGCTACAAGCTCCGAAAGAGAATAAAAGGGTTGCCGCAAGCCCAATCAGGGCAAAAATTCTTACATTTTTCATCATTTTCTTTTTTTCTGTGATAAATATTTGATTCTATTTTATAATTCTCAATAATTCAACGTCATACACTACAGGTGTGTAAGGGGGGATTTGGAAATCTTGGAATCCTTTTTCTCCAAAGGCATACGGTGAGGGCAGAACAACCGTCACTTGGTCACCTTCGCTCATATTCTGAACAATAATGTCCAAACCTCGCGCCAGCTGATCCTTCCCCACTTCAAATGTGAGAGGATTATTGGGATCCATCCGGTTGTCAAACACGGAGTTGTCTAATTTACGGCCGCGATACAGAATTTGAACAGTCTGTTTTCTTTTCGCTTTCGGTCCATTACCTCTTTTATTCAACGTGTAGTGCAACCCATGATATTTCTCGTTGATGCGATATTCGGCCACATAGTCCGTGATGAGCGAATCTTCAATTTGACGTAGTTGTTTTCTGTATTCCTGATAACGCTCCTCGGCTTTTTCCAAGTTTTGTTTAGACATGATTTTCAGCAACTTGATGTCAACATAGATGGGCTTTTTCCCAAACGGATATTCACCCATGCCTAAAAAATCTTCGTAGAATTGTGGTCCATCGAAAATGAATGTGGCACTGTCGCCAAGGTGCATGTCGCGAAGGGCACAATAGATGTCGCCTCTGTAAAGTTCATCAATCAACATGTTGTTCTGGGTCATGGGCGAAATGACAGAGTCTTTTGTGCGTAGTCCCATGTTGACAACCACGAAGTCTCCGGTTTGCGGTTGTTCGTTGCTCTCGTTTTGGCTGAAGTAGTGGTAGTAATATCCTGAAGAGTCATGTTTGAATCCGCTATATTTCCGGCACGAAATGGCAGAAATACAGATCAGAACGAGGAGAGCGGATAGTGTCAGGAACTTGATTTTCATTGTGTTAATAATTGTATAGGTTAGGTATATAGTTGGCTTTCTGATGATTATCGGTTTTTTCCAAGAGTTTGATTTCCATCATGACAGGTTGGAGACCTCGGATGCGGTCGCCGTCGCCGGCCACTCCGTAAGCTAAATAGGAAGGGATGACCAGTCGTGCCCGTGCGCCGGGTCGAAGCAGTTGGACCGCCTCGTGCAGGGCGTCAATTTCTTCGGAGCGGTTCACCACGAACTGTTTCACGCCGAGACTGTCGGAACTGTATATCATCTCGCCGGACAGCAGGAATGTGCGAAACTCTAAAATAACGGGGTCGTTTTCCTTGTAAAGTTCGCCGCTGCCGGGTTCCAGCACCTCAATGTAGAGTCCCGTGGGCGTGCGTTGCATGTCCCATCCGTAGCGTTTCACGAACATTTGGATTTCCTCGTTCTCACGCCGCATGATGTTCTTGTTCCCTTCCACGTATGGGTCGTTTTTTTCCGTTTTCTTCCCTTCCGACGACCCCACCACGCTGCCTGTGGCGTTTTGCCTGTGGCAGGAGCAAAGGGCGCTGGAAAAAAGTGTGAGAAGCGCAAAGAAACAGATACTGCGTGTTCGCTTGTTAAGACTGCTGCGCATTTTCCCGTACTGCTTTTTCAAAGTGAGCAATGGCATCTTCCATGGAGCCATGATAAAAGGCACCGGCGGCGTTGGCGTGGCCGCCGCCTTCAAAATATTTCCGGGCGAAAAGGTTGACATCCACAATTCCCTTTGAGCGGAAGGAAACCCGGATCCGATTGTCGCGCTCGGTGAAGAAAGCCGTGAAATGGACAATCCCCATTGACAGTCCATAGTTCACAAAACCCTCCGTGTCACCGATTTGGAAACCGTTGTCTGTCAAGTCTTTTTTTGTCAGATACATGTAGGACGCGCCGAATTCCGGCATCACCACCATGCGCTGCGACAAGGCCAGCCCTAACAGTTTCATGCGGCTCTCGGTGTAGTTGTCATAGACTTTGCGGTGGATTTCTTCGCCGTTGATACCAGTCTCAATAAGTTTGCGCAACACGGTGTAGGATTGCGGGTAGTCACAGGTGTAGGACATGGAACCGGTGTCGGTGATAATCCCCACATAAAGGCATTCGGCAATCTCCTTGGTAATGGGCTTTTCGGGTGTAAGATATTGATACAGGAAATTATACACCAATTCGGAGGCAGAGGTCGTGAGATGTGTGGAGTACATGACATCGCATTTGATGTCAGGTTGCACATGATGATCAATCAGCACCTTGAAGTGGGTGGATTTTGAAATCGCATTCTGCAGGTCTTGGCCGGCACGGTGCGGCGCATTCATATCGACCACAAAAAGCATGTCGGCGTCGCGGATGCGTTTGCGCGCCTCCACGAGGTTTTCCTGCGCCACGATGATTTGTTCTGCGCCAGGCATCCATTGCAGGAAATTCGGGAACGGGTTGGGTGAAACCACAGAGGTCTCGAATCCTTCATCCTGAAAATAGTGGTATAAGGCCAATGCGCTGCCTAAAGCATCCCCGTCGGGGTTGAAATGGAAGACAATGGCAATGGTCTTCGTCTCTTTCAGCGCAGCCTGAATTTTCTGTATATCCTGTTCTTCCAATGTATCAGATTTTGAGGGTGCAAAGATAGTAATTTTTTCGTCACAGAAATAATGTCAATAACTTAGACTATGACTTAGACTATGACTTAGATTATGACTATGGTTAATTATTAATCAGTCTTAGTTTAAGTCTAAGTCTAAGTTTGGGTATAGGTCAAAGCTCCCGTTTCACGATGCGGGAGAGCATAGGGATGCGCCAGCGTTCGGGGATGATGCAGGTCAGGAGATAGCTTAACGGGTTGAGGATGATTTGCCGTTTGCCGTGGAGCATCCCATCGATGTATTTGCGCGCGATGTCGGAGGTGGATTTCAGGGTGGCGCGACCGAAGAAGCCCTGCTTGGCGATGCGGGCACTCACTTCCGTGTTGGTGGCCATCGCGCCGGGTGCGGCCAGTGTCACCGTAACGCCCGTGTCTTTCAGCTCCTCGCGCAAGCTTTTCGAGAAGGCGTGGACGTAGGCTTTGGATGCCGGATAGACAGTCTTGTACGCTGTGGCCGTGAACCCCGCCATGCTACCGATGTTCAAGATGTGGGAGGGTGCGTTTTGTTGCAGATTCTGAAGCAGTGATTTTGTCAAGATGGTGGTACACATTACGTTGAGGTGGAGAATCCGCAGCAGGTAGTCCATGTTGGCGGCCTCAATGGCGCAGCTTCCGCCCGTTCCCACATTGTTGATAAGGATGCCTACCGGATATTCTCTTGCGATGGATTCCGCCCAATCCCGCACCGTGTTCTCGTCCGACAGATCCACAATAAAAGATTGGCAATCAGTGGAATGTCGTTTTGTGATTTCTTCGCGTACCGTTTGTACCGCATTCGTAGAGCTAACTAATAGGGTAGGGTACCCCCGCCGCGCCAACTCAAACGCCAACTCCCGGCCCAACCCCTTGCTCGCCCCCGTAATTATGGCATATTTGTTGTTCATTGAATATATTGGACTTAGGACTTTAGACTTTAGACTTAGGACTTTAGACTTTGGATTTGAGATATTGGATTTAATAGAGAATGAGAAGATTTGAGAATAAGAATACTTTGACAAGGGAGAAATAAGTACTAACCCAATAATTCTCAATTCTCAATTTTCAATTCTTTTCCGATAGCACCTCCTTCTTGCAATCACCTCCGAATCGTACTTCTGCCAGATGCGGGCGGCGATGTTGTTTTCTAATTGCTGCGATGTGTAGGCGTATTCGAAGCCGTGGCGTAGAAAGGCTTCGTGAAGTTGCTTGTGGTAGATGGCGTGGATGCCGGTGTGCGCGTATTCGGGCAGCACGCCCGTGAGCAGCAGATCGACGTTTTTGTTCTTGTGGAGCGCGTGCAGGATATGGAACGCCCCAAACGGCCACATTTTTCCGTTGGCTTTTTTGAACGCTTTGTTCAAAGAGGGGATGCTCATGGCAATGCCGACTAATCGGCCGTTATCATCTTCTAAAAAGGAAACCAGATCCAAAATCCCGACGGAAAGGTTTTCGTCAATAATCCAGGTCATCTCCTCATGAGTGAGCGGGATGAAGTTGAAGATGTCGTGATAGCTTTCGTTTAAGACCTCCAAAAATGCGTAGCCGTCCCTTTTCAACTGTTCCTTGTCCTTAATCTCGCGCAGATGCACGTGATATTTTTGGCTCAGCAGGTCGGCCATGCGGGAAATGCGTTCAGAAACGGGTGTTACTTTCACCTTGTATTGGATGTAGTCAACCTCTTTCTCAAAACCCATAAGATCCATGTACTTAGGATAATAGGGGTAATTGTAGTCGGCACCGAGGGAGGTAAGATGGTCGAAGCCCTCTACCAGCATGGCTTGTTTCTCCATGTTAGAGTAGCGTGATGGACCGCAGATTTCCTCCAGACCTTGCGACTTTCCCCATTCTTCCACCGTCTGGAACAGCTTTTTGGCTACCTCGGGGTCTTCGATGACATCGAACCAGGCGAAGCGGATGCGTTTCTGCCCCTTTATTTCATTGCACCGGTGGTTGATGATGCCTGCGATGCGCCCGACAATTTTGCCGTTTCTCCAAGCAAGCCACATACGCAAATCACAGAATGCCAAGGCGGGATGTTTTGTCAAAAGCTTTTCCTCGCTCTTGTCCAAATCCGGCACATAATAAGGACAGTTTTTATACAGTTTCCGAGGGAATTGTATAAATCTCTTTATATCCTCACTTCTTTTAACTTCTTTTATATCAATAGATTGTGTCATAATCAGAAGTTTGAATCAGCGAGCAAAGATACTAATTTTAGTGAATTGTGATTAGTGATTAGTGAATTGTGAATTGTTTTTATCGTTGTCCGCAAAAGTCATAGTCATTAGTCTATGTTCAAGTTTTATGTCAATTCACTAATCACAATTCACAAATCACAAAAAAATGTATTTTTGCCCCAAAATTATTCACCAAAAAATCGAAACATTATGGGAAAAATCAACGATTTAAAAGACCAGGCTTTGGCCTCTTTGCGCGGAAAATGGGGTTCCTTTGTGGGTCTGACATTCATTTATATGCTTCTTGTGGGACTCGCCTCTTCATTATCCAGTTTCGGAACTATCTTCGAGGGCAGTAGTTTTGCCACGTTGGCTCTGTTCCTTTCAGGTTCAGGCTTTCTATTGACAATTCTTATGCTTCCGATGAGTATGGGGTTCTCTGTCGCCCATCTGCACTCCTCTCGTCAAGATTTGCCTGCGGATATCGGAGATTTATTTTACGGCTACAAGAATTTCGGACATGTGCTGGTCACATTGTTGGTGATGGTGTTTGCTATCATTGGCGGATGTATATTGTTAATTGTGCCGGGTATTATCCTCGCCTTTGCATACGCAATGGTTCCTTATATTCTGCGTGACCATCCGGAACTGTCCGCCATGGAAACCTTGCAGATGAGCCGAGCTATGATGAAGGGACACAAAATGGATTTGTTCCTGCTGGAACTCAGTTTCATTGGATGGCTTTTTTTGGCCTTGTTGACCTTCGGCATCGGTTACCTCTGGCTGATTCCCTACATGCAGATGACCATCACCAAATTCTATGAAGAGATTCGTTTGGAATTTGAAGAGAGTCTTGAATAAGGTTCACCGATCGGGAACGCGTGGATAGTGTACCGGCGCCTTTCTGCATAACGCCTCAATAACAAAATAACCATCACAAAATGACTTTTCTCCAACAACTCTCCGATGCCATTGACATACAGCAGCAACGGCAAGATCAGGAATACAACGAATTGATGGAAAGGCCTTTGCGCGAGCGCGTGAGTCGTGGTTACACGATGACCAACCTTCACGCGGAGTTTGAGTTCTACGACGGGGCTCCCTCCCGTTGGGTGTCAGCACCCACTGGCACGCAACGCTATATCAACCGAGTACACATCCACTGCGAGTACAATATTTCCAAATTTCGCGAGGGCACGCAGGTGCGGCTCAGTCACGGCCTTCACTCCTTCATTATGGAGATTGAGCGGGACGATGTGAACGACTTCGTGCTGCGCTCCGGCAGCTTTGAAATACAACGCAACCTTTTGGACATCAGAAACTGCCCGCACGATGGCTGGGAAGTCAACGCTGTGAACACCAACATCACGCAACGGCTGCTTCGCGCCGCGTGGGAGAACCTTTACGGTAACCCCGAATACAGCGAACACCTCGAACGTTTCCTCTCTGGTCAGTTCCGTAATCAGTACAAAGATTCGCCGTCACCCGACTGCGGCAATCCCTCACAGAACGAAGCCATCCGCAAATCTTTCGTTTGCAGCTATTTCCATCTGATTCAAGGGCCGCCGGGGACGGGCAAGACTTTCACTGTCGCGAAAATCGTCTATTTCCTGATGAAGGCCGGCAAAAAAGTTTTTGTGACGGCTCCCACGCACACAGCTATCAATAACTGTCTTAACGCTATCGCCAACGAACTACAAGACAGGCGATTCGTAGTGAAGGTTGGGGAACGGCATCAGGCGGACGAAATCCTCCACAACCCGCATATTACCCGCAAGTCATCGCTGAAACGCTCTGACTACCAACAAAATTTGGAGTTCTCGCAGGCGGGTTTCGTGTTGGGCGGCACGCCTTTCGCCCTCTGTTCGCCGGCATCCAAAAAGTTGGACGGTTGGCTGTTCGATTACGTGATTGTGGATGAGGCAGCGCAGATGAGCATCCCGCTCGCATTGCCTGCCATCATGCGCGGTTCACGGCTCATCTTCGTCGGAGACCACCAGCAGCTCGACCCTATTGTTCCGCAAGACACTGGCAACCGCTTCTTCGACGGCAGCATTTTCAAACGGCTCGCAGACCTCTATCCGCAGGACATCACCCTGTTGGATCAGTCGTACCGTCTCAATGAAAACCTGATCAGCATCCCGAATCAGTTATTCTACAGCGGACGCATTGCAGCAAAACACGCTCTGAAACAACCCTATACCGATTTTGACTGTCTCGCTGCACCGCAAATCGTCAAACACCCTTCTAACGAGCTGTTAGTCATTCATCACGAGTTTGACTCGCTCGGACGTTCTCCCTACGAGGCCAACCTCGTCGCCGACATGGTGACGGATCTGTTGCGCAACGGTGTACCCATCAATGAGATCGGCATCATGAGTCCCTACCGTGCGCAGATTCGCGAAATCCGCCGGGCACTGTTGGAGAAGGCTGGCGAAGAGGTGGCGCAATCCATCTTCGTTGATACGGTGGAGCGCATGCAGGGACAGGAGAAAGACTATATTGTATATAGTATGTCCAACTCCAATCCTGCAGAAGTGGAAGACCATCTGGAGTTCTTTTACAGTCCGAATCGGCTGAACGTGGCCCTTACTCGCGCCCGCGTGAAGTGCGTTGTGTTTGCCAACGAGAAGATTTTCACGTTCTGTGACGAGTTGCTGCAGAATCAAAGTACTTCTACAGCTCTGCACAGCGGTGCGGAAATTTTCAAAAAGTTTTTTGAGGCATCCACGAAAATAGAAATGGATGTAAAAGATGAGGAGTGGTAATGTTTTGCGCTTTTGCAATGACACGCTATATCGAGTGGTGAAAATTTTCGGAGAGAATTGTGGACAATGCTAATAATTTGTACTTTTGCACTTTGTTTTTGGACTAATATCCAAAAGCCAATTTAATGTTAACGATTCAATATGAAAAAAACATTTTTAGCCCTTATTGCAGTTTTGTGGTTAATGTACGTGCCGGCGCAGAGCATTGCCGATTTCGAGTCAGACGGCATGGAATGCACTTCTATCACTGTCGGGAAAAAGGCTTCTGCGGACGGCTCGGTGATGACCTCGCACACAGACGACAGCCATCGCTCGCGCACTAACATCTACGTGACTCCGGCCCAAGACTACGAGCAGGGGGCGAAACAGCAGCTTTACAAGCGAATGTGGGCGAAGAAACAACTGCCTGGACAGATGCAACGCTACGATAACATTCCCGTTGGCGAAATTCCGCAGGTGGAACACACCTACCAGTTCCTAAACACGGCTTATCCATGCGTGAACGAGGCGCAGTTGGCCATCGGCGAATCGACTTTCGGAGGCCGAAAGGAGCTGCAATCCGACAGCGGTCTTATTGACTGTCAGCGGCTTTGCATGCTGCTTTTGCAACGTTGCTGTACCGCACGCGAAGCCATCGAAACAGCGGGTGTGTTGCTCAAGAAATACGGCTGGATTGACGCGGGCGAGTGCTTGACCATCGCCGACAAGGATGAGGTATGGCATTTGGAGATTCTGGGGCCGGGCAAAGACAAAGTGGGAGCTGTTTGGGCGGCGCAGCGCGTGCCCGACGACCATATCGCGGTGAACGCCAACGCTTCCACTATAAGGGAAATCAATCTCAAGGACAAAGACTATTTTATGGCCTCTGACAACGTCTATTCGTTGGCTAAGGAGAACGGTTGGTGGGATGGCAAGGAACCTTTCCGCTTCGCATACGCATACGCGCCGCAGACCCGCACGATGATGGCCTGCCGCCGCCGTGAATGGCGCGTGTTCGATCTCGTGGCCCCTTCCCTCCATCTCGATCCGAATGCCGAAAACTATCCGTTTTCAGTGAAACCCGACACTTTGGTGACCTTGGAGAAGATGATGAGTATCTTCCACGATTATTACGAAGGAACCCCGTATGACATGCGTAAGACGTTGACGGTCACTGACAAAGATGGCAAAACCGTCATCTCCCCGATGGCGAACCCGTTCATGAAGCTTGATGAGCTGAAACTGCACCGTGTTAATGGTGGCTGGAACGAACGCGGCGAAAGAAGCATTGCGGTGCATTTCACAGTTTATGCCACCATCATTCAATGCCGCAATTGGTTGCCCGATGAGGTGGGCGCATTGTGCTGGTTCGCGTTGGATAATGTCGCTTCCTCTATATATGTGCCTGTCTATGCGAATGTTACGGATCTTCCGGAGACATACAAGACGGATGGGCGGCTTACGGGATTCAGCAAAGATGCCGCGTGGTGGGCGTTCAACCGCGTGGGTACGATTGCAGCGCAACGCTGGGGCGATATGCACACGGTGGTTGACAATGTGTGGAAACCTTTGCAGAAGGAGTTCATTAAGGAGCATTTTGTTATTGAACAGGAAGCGATGGACCTCATTAAACAAGAAAAGTACGATGAAGCTATCCAAGTGCTGACCAATTTCACGGACATCTGCGGCAACGAAGCCGTGGAAACCGCTTGGAAATTGGGCGACCAGCTGTGGACAACGTTTGACGGAATGTGGTAGAATAATAGAAAAATGGAACCATTACCGATTTTAGAAGAAACATTTGTAATACCATCCTATTTTGTGGATGACACCGCCCAAATGACGGTATGTTCGCTGTTCCAGCTGATGCAGGAAATCAGCGACCGACATGCTGCGATTCTTGGCGCGGGTTGGTACAGTCTGTGCGAAAAAGGCTATTTCTGGGTGATTACCAAAATCCAGTTGGAAATCCACCGCCTGCCCAAATGGACGGAACAGGTCACACTGCGCACTTGGGTGAGAAAATCGAATGCGGCCACCTCCCCGCGTGATTTTGAAATCATTGATTCTGACGGCCGTCTGCTTGTTGCTGCAAATGCTGTATGGGCCATTTTGGACAAAGAGCAAGGGTGTCCGCAACGCATAAATATGTTTGATGGCGGTTTTAAACCACTGGAACGTTGCGCATTAGAGCGCAAGCCGATGATAATCAAGCCGATAACGTTGCCGGTCTCATTGCCTGAACCAATAGATGTGAGATATTCCGACCTTGACATTAACAGACATGTCAACAATGCACGGTATATTCAATGGGCGTTTGATGCCGTTAGCGAAAATTTCCGTCAAACGCATCGGATTACAGGTGTGGCGGTCAAGTTTATTGCACAAGCCAAACTCGGTGACCGTTATGTGGTGTGCTCCGAAGCCGTTTCCGATAACTGTTTCAACACCACTATTTTTTCTGCAGACGGCAAAACGGAATATTGTCGCCTTCAAACGGAGTGGGAAACATTGAATTTGTCATGATTATTTGAAAGGTGGTTGTGTATGTACATGAATGAAGATTTGTTCGTTGATTTCTTGAATGTCAGGGATATACTGTGGGTCGGGGTGAACTTTTCAAAAGCCAAGTTCACCCGTGATGGTTTCGACTATTCTCAAGAAATCATGCAGCACTATTTTCAGGAATGGAATAAACTGATTTTGAACGACCAGAAAAAGTACGACATCCGAATGAGTTTCCGGAAACCGATGATGCACTACGATTTGTCTGCCGTGACAAAATTAAACAAGTCTGTAAAAATCAGCAACTTGCTTGCCAAATATATCGACATAAAAGACGTTTTCACAGATGACCAGATGGTTCAGTATATGTCTGAACTGACACTCCCGAAAACATATCCGTATGCGTTGTCGTTCGTTGTGGAGTCGTTCGACACGACTGTTAAAACAGCAGCCATCTGGGTAGTGATTACGAAAACAGAAACGCAAGAGGTGGTGGTTTGCGAGAAATTTCTAAAAACCCCTGCTGGTTTCGGAACGCGGAACTATTGGGCCAGAACGTTTTACAATGTCTTTTATGATGTTCAGACCAATGCTTTCCTGCGTTGGGAGAATATGGTGCAGAATAAAATGGACGAGGTCAAATCAGAGATATAGATTCGCATCGCCATAACTGAGAAAACGGTATCCATACTCTAAAGCGTGACGGTAAACCTCGTGCCATTTCTCTCCTAAAAAATTGGAAATCAACAACAAAAGTGTGCTTTTCGGCTGATGGAAATTGGTAATCAGCCCGTTGACAATGTGGCGTGTATAGGTCGGCAGGATGATGAGCCGGGTACTGGCCCGCAACATGTCTGTGTCGTGCGTTTTGAGGTAGTTGAAAATGGCCGTTAACGACTGTTCTACAGTCACTTGATGGATCGCGGGATTTTCGTAGGTCTCCCATTGTTCCACTAAAAGTGGCTGTTCGATTCCGAGATGCAATTTGGCTCCGATAACAAAGAGCGACTCCAACGTGCGCGTGACGGTCGTGCCCACGGCGATAAGTTGCTTGTCGCTGTTTTCTAATAATTTACGAATAAAATCTTCTGTTATCAGAATCTTCTCCTCGTGCATAAAATGACCGCCGATAGTTTCGGATGATACGGGTTTGAAAGTGCCTGCTCCTACATGAAGTGTAACGTATTCTGTTTCAATTCCTTTCTTGTTGAGAGTATGCAGTAGTTCATCGGTGAAGTGAAGTCCTGCGGTAGGGGCGGCCACAGAGCCATCATGGCGGGCATATACGGTCTGATAACGTTCTGTGTCACTGTCTTCTGCATCACGATGGATGTACGGGGGCAGCGGAACCTTCCCGTATGCCTCAATCCATTCGGCGAAAGAAACATCGGATTCGTTCCATGTGAAAGTGACCTCAAAAGTACCTTCTATGGCTTCTCCTCGTTCCGCTTTGATGTGTATAACCCGCTTGTTAATAGGAACTTCGATTTCAAATGGGTGTTTCCATTTTCGGGCATTTCCGACCATGCACTTCCACGTGACGCAACCGCTCAACGTAAATGCGACGGCAGGGTCTGAAGTGGGGGCAAGCGGTTCGAGGCAGAAAATTTCGATGGCGGCGCCGGTGGTGTTGTGTACCAACAACCGCGCATGGATCACTTTGGAATTATTGAATACCAGCCAATGATTGTCTGTCAAGAATTCTGGTAACTGGTGGAATTGCGCATCGGTGATTTTCTCGTTTTTTTTGTTGTAAATCAATAGTTTGGATTGGTCCCTTTGGGCAACGGGATACATGGCAATACGTGACTCCGGCAGCGGGTAGTCGTAATCTTCTATGCGGATGTTTTTATTCGGATCAGTCATGGCGGCAAAAATACACAAATTGCGAATACGCAGTAGAGGGTGTGTCATAAGTCACTTTTACAAAAAATCGCTATTTGATTATCAGATAGTTATGAGTCAAAAATAACGTTTTTTAGACTTTTGACACACCCTCATAATAATGAAACTTCTCTGTAATCCTGATACGTCCCTATAATAAATTGTATTCAAGTTTCGCAAGCGCTTCTTAACCCACTTGCAGTAGGGATTTCAGATTTA
>CAMJPH010000031.1 GCA_946407715.1 uncultured Bacteroidales bacterium
TTAGGGCTTTTTTGCAAAAAAAAGAGGGCGAGTCACTTTTGACACACCCCCTACAGAAAAAACACCGCCAAGTGAGATGACGGTGTTTTTTGTAGCTGTTAGGAGCGGAATGCCCCAAAAGTCTTAAGTCCTAAATCTTAAGTCTCAAGTCTTACTTCTTGAACATCTTCCCTAACAATCCGCCAAGCACTTTGCCGGCATTGGAGCTGCTGCTGGAGTTGGAGGCGCCGCCTAACAGTCCGCCAAGGATGTTGCCGATGTTGCCTGTGCCGGCACCTTTGCCCAAAACGGAAAGGAGGTTCGGGGCGATGGAGGCCAAGATGTTGGACACCTGGTCGTTGGTAGTGCTGGTCTGTTTGCCCAAACCGGAGATGACAGAACCGAGATTGCCGCCGAAGATTTTCTCTAAAATCTTCTTGCCGTCTTCCAGATTGAAGCCGAGGCCCTGGCCCGCGTGGTTGCTCAAAGCTTGCGTCAATGCGGCCGCACCCGCAGCTGTACCGGCATTCTTCTGCATGGCACTCAAGAACTTAGGAATAGCGGCTTTGATCACGTCCATGATCTTGTTCGGGTCGATGTTGAATTTTTTTGCGATTTCACCGATCATATTGTTGCCGGTGATGGCGGAAATGATACTGTTTAAATCCATAATGCCAAATTTTTAAGGTTTTGATTTTTCGAAGGCAAAAGTACATTTTATTCCGATACGTTATACCTGAAACTTAATGATTTATTCCTCCCCTTCTTCAATCTGACTGATAATCTCCTCGGCGTTGCGAATCACCGAATTGTGCATTTTCAGCCCGATAAAGCCGCCGATGGCCAAACTGATGAGCAGGATGACAATCACGAAGAGAGAGAATTTCCAGTCGTTGTATCGCATACAGAACTCTATGCAAAGCCATATAAACCAGATGACAATCATAACAATGCTATATTTCAGCCATTTGCGGTAGTTGTCGCGCAGCTGTTTCATCACTTTGGCAACAGTAAGCAGATCGCCACTCATTGTTTTGGCATTCACATCCTTATGGTACTTCCAAGTGAAGAAGTCGCACACGAGCATCATCAGGATAGTGGCGGCAATAAACCACCAGCTGAATCCTTCGCTTGGAAGATAAGCCAATGCCCAGAAAATCACGAAGATAGAAGCGACCACGCTAATCCAAGCATTGTTGTTGATGTTGCGGGCCTTATGCCGCATCGTGTCGCGGAGGAGTTTTTCGGAGACAATGGTTTCCTTGTCTAATTTGTCCTTCAGCAGTGCAATTTGTGCACGCATGGTTTCCAATTCGCTGTTGTTTATTTCACTGTTTTCCATAATTAAAATTCTTGATTGTCAGACATTTGCATTAACTGTTGTTTAATTCTAACCAACTTCACGGAAACGTTTTTGGCGGAGATGCCAGCGATGGCCCCGATCTCCTCATAGCTGAGGTTCTCCAACCAGAGCAGGACGAGGGCGCGGTCCATGATGCCCAGCTTGTTGATGCGCGCATAGAGCTGGCGGATCTGCTTGGTGTCCTCGTCGGTGTCGGTGTAGAGGTCGGCGGCCATTTCGAGAGGCACACGCTCGCCTCGCCGCTTTTTCTTGCGGTCGTCGGAGATGCAGGTGTTGAGGGCGACACGCCAGACCCAGGTGTCCACCTTCGACTCGCCTCTGAAACTGTCGAAGCCTTTCCAGAGGTTGATGAGGACTTCCTGGAACAGGTCGTTGACCTCGTCGGTGTCCTTGGAGAACATGTAGCAGACGGTATAGACGGTGCTTTTGTGCTCGCGGACCATTCGTTCAAAATCTGTTTCTTTCTTTGTCATTGGTTTTAGAATTACATAGGTTAGACGCAGGCGGTATGGAAAAACTACAAAGAATGTTTTATGGCGCAAAAATAGCAAAAATGATGCAGCGCTTCTAATCGGGCAAGGGTCATGTTCAAAAAAATAGAACACGGGCCGATTTTTGAACAAAAGGATATATAAAACATTAAATATGAGTAAGATACAAGGTATAATGCAAAAATTATGCTACTAACATAATGCTATTAGCATAATCAGGGTAATTTCGTCCCTATGTAACGTACAACCAGATCTTTAAGCCGCTCCTCGGTCATCTCCGACAAGCCTGTCGTTGATATTTCCTCATGCTCTTTAGTCCCTTTGCGAACAACATATTTATATTCTTTCCCGTCAATGGTTGCTATCAGATGATAATTGCCTTTGTAGGCGGCCTCGATATGGGCTTCTTCAACCGTATGGCCCGATGGAAGAGTTCCGTTATAAGACCGTCTTGTTGCCCTCAACCCCCATGCGGCCAAATGCTCTGACAGGCAGCTTTCTATACGACCAACCCACTCGTCACGAACCCCATTCTTCACTGCCAAAGTTCTGAAAGAGGCAATGGCGGATGCCACTTTTCGGATGATTGTTTGAGGGGCGCGGATGCCAGACTCATGAGCCAGGGAGAGGGCGTCCTCGTAACGAATGTCCCATAGTTTTCCTCCTACCATCAGACAATGCTCTCGGTTGGGCAGATAACCGCCCGTATCAAAAATGAAGGTCATATCGTAAGCGGGAGAGAGACGCCAAAGACCTTGACGATTCATGACAAAGGTGAAATTCTTGTTGTGGTCGTCGGTGTTGTTGGCAAGAATATTGAATACCATACGTCTGAACACTTCCTGACAGTCCACTTCGGGAAGATGCAATTTCCGACAGACCATCAGAAGTTTCTCGTAACTATCTGCACCAGGGGCCATTGCCGCCAAGGTCTGCGTATGTAATTTCCCCGAATGGTCCCTGTCGAACCGTCGGGTGAGGAAATGTCGGGTGCCCTCCACCTCAAGCAAACGTGATTCCATCATATTGATACCTGCGGCCCGGGCCATCTCGTAGTAGGTCAACTCCAACTCGGCTGACGAACGCAGGATATCGCCAAACTTCAAAAGATAGTGGTCGAATTCGGAATCCAACTCCGTCTGGCCCGAACGAATCTCACCTGTTTCCCGATGAATGGCTATAATGGCCTTGGGCTGGCGTCCCCCAGCCGACGTTCCAACCGCTATCAACGAATGCAACGTGAGGGTTTCATCCGGCATGATACTCAGCTTTTCACGCTCTGTAGCAATCTTTTCCGCCAAATTGGCTAAAGCTCTGATGTCAATTTTTCCCGCCACCGGACCTCTGTCCACCTCCGGCACAAACTCCAGAGCACCCATGCCCCTTCTCCCGATGAAGGCAAGCTTCTCCAATGCCGTCACATTTCTGTCCGAGAGACCGTTTTCTTTGCGCCATTGTTCAAAAAGTTGGTTTCCCCAAGCATCTGGCAAGGAATCGGCGATGAAAGACGGCAACCGTTGATAGATACGTTCCGTTTCCCCAAAAATGGCACGGCTGCTCAAGGGGTTACGGATAGAGGCCGTCAACGGTGCAATATCCAGATTCCCGCGAAGAAATTCCGGATTGTATGTGAAATAGGAGATCTGACGGCTTTCGTGCCATGCCAGCCTGCCAATTTCCTTACCCCAAAGGAAGACTTTAAGAACCTCTTTCATGACTTCTTGTGTCGCACACGCTGTGCTTTTTTGTTTTTGTCGTTATACAAATAAGGGGACTCCGGTTGTTCCGGCATCAGCTCCTTCAAGTCGTTGATGCATCCTACCGCTTTCAGAAGTAAAAGAAACGTTCCCAACGAGACATTCGTCGCTGTCCCGTTCTCAAAGCGATGAATTGTCAGCACTGACAATCCCGTCGTTTCCGCGACCTCCTTCTGGGTCAGGTCAGTCCTTAAACGATAATCCTTGAACCGGGCACCCAACATGCGAACCAGTTCAGGTGTTGAATATTCAGTATAATCGTCTGCCATATAACATTAAAGATATGTTAATTTAATATTGTTTTCATATACTAAGATAACATATATGAAAAGTTTACGCGGCAAAAATACTAAAAATAAATAAGATACGGGGAGATGAGTAAAAAATATTTTTCAACATTGTGCAACCATTTGGGATTTCTGTGTCATGTTAATGAGAAATGATTGCATTTGTCCTCCCGCAGAACGCACAGACTTCCGCAGAAAAAAATCACATGCAAATACGTGCGATACGCGGAGATAAAAAAATCGTATTTTCGCACCAGCAAAATAAAACCGATATGAATCACCACCAACATACGCATTTAGGCATGATCTTCGCCGCTGTGCTGCTACTACTGGCGGTGCGGCCTGCGAGGGGGCAGCAGCAATTCTCTGTAATACGGGACACCGTCCAAATCAACGCAGCGGACTATTTCAACCCCATCTCCACTGTCGGGATGAAATGGTCGGTCGCCTACCAGGATTGGTATTTCTGCATTTTTGACGAGATGGATGTCTTTGAATTTTGGAGAAGGCAGAACGTCTTTTTAGCTATTTCCAAAGACGGAAAGACAATCCGAAAAGTGGGTTGTCCCGACAATTTCAAAAACAATTACTACGGGGATTTGTATGTGTGGCACGACACCCTCTTTCTCCACACTTACTATTCTACCCATGACCCACTCGGCTACTATTTCGATTTGAAACAATGGGAATGGGTGCCTACCAATGGCGTTTCCAACCTTATCTACGAGGATGATTCATATCAAGTCGCTTTCGAGGATGTGGGAGAATGGGGTATGTACACCTGGTTCATGGAAAAGACTGGCAGAAGTGGTAAAAAACTGGGTGACAATCCCAATCAATATATACGGTCTGGCAGAATCTCCAGAATTATCCGAATGGATAGCGTCTACTATTTTATTCACTCGAACAGTGTTGTCAGCACGCCTGTCGCTGGGGCAAAAGGAATCCTCTGCAACGACACGACAGCCTACTATGTCGGTGCAAATTTGGACTACGCCTTTTTAGACTTTTACCTTCCGACACAAATCAAAAACGAAAACAAAGAGGAACCTTTTCCCACATTATTCAAATTCACAGGAAAAAAAGTTGTCAGTACGGATTGGTGGAATGAAGGTAAAACTGTCACGAAATATGACACCCTTTTTAATCAGGCATTCCGCATCAAAGACCAGCTGTACTGCATCACCACTGCGCCAAAAACCACATTTATTGCCCAAATTAGGAACAATAATGCGGTGAAAGTCTATGATTTTGGCCAAAAATATGACTTTTTCTATCCAAATGGAATGTTTCGAGGAAAAAACCTTGCCAACAACAGATGTTTTCTTCAATTCAACAAGGATTTTTACACCTATGGCATGATGGAGGTGGAGGATTCAATCATCCGCATCCGATACCTGGTTCACAATCAGGATACGTTGCCCATTGTTGGAAAGGACAACATCAAACCGCTGTTGGAGTACCTGCTGAACCATTTGGACAGCCTTTCCCTGGATAACCTCCGCCGCTACGAATCACAGTTGAACGGGACAGGCAATCATTTGTTTTGTGAAGTAAACGGCTATTTTCCAAACAAATATCAGAAAAACGACAAATACAAGTGTACTTCTTTTTACAAAATAGTCAATAAGAAGCAGACACTTATCACCAAATATTGTGTCCATTTGCCGGATTCCATGGTCAAGGGCGTTTATCTGGAGTGGGTAAAGACAAATTTCTTCGATTCGGATCATTATAGTGGTGGCGCATGTGACAATGTGGCGTCCAAATGTGCTGAGGTCTCTGCTATACTTACCCAAATCACAGGCAATAAGCCGCAACAAGGGAAGAATCACAAGAAATGGACTCACAAAAACTTGACTATTGAGTTATATGACGACGGGCGTATGGTGATCTACTGAAGTTGTTTTACCCGCAGAACTCGCTGACTTCCGCAGAAAAAGATCTGCGCTGATCGGCGTAGTCTGCGGGAAAATGTCAACAGCTCACTAATCACTAATCACTAAAAATCGTACCTTTGCCCGCTGAAAAATTCCGATTATGCAGAAAACCGAACGCCACTTTTTCGCCCCCGGCCGTGTGAACCTCATCGGTGACCACACCGACTACAACGGCGGACTCGTCTTCCCCGCCGCCCTCAATATGGGCACCTTCCTGACCGTAAGTCCCTCGGAGGACGACTGTTACCACTTCTCCTCCGAAAACGATCCCGCTGTCTTCTCCCTCCGGAAAGAGGAACTGACGCAACGGTATCACAGCTGGGTCGATTACCCGTTGGGCGTGCTCAAAGAATTTACAGACAGAGGGCTTTCCGTACCGTACTGCCGTTTCCGCTACCGTGGCGATTTGCCTATCGGGGCGGCGCTTTCGTCATCGGCCTCCATTGAGGTGGTGACGGCAGTTGCCCTCAATGCGCTTTGCGGGGAACCGTTCACGATGTTAGAGCTCGTCAAGATGGCCCAACATGCGGAGAACGACTTCGTGGGGATGAACTGCGGCATCATGGACCAGTTCGCCTCGGGATTCGGGAAGAAAAACTGCGCCATTGCATTGGATTGCAACACGTTGGAGTACGAGCACGTGCCGTTGGAGATGTGCGGGCTGAAGTTCGTCATCGCCAACACCAACAAGAAACGCGGGCTGGTGGATTCGGCCTACAACCAGCGACGCAGCGAATGCCAGCAGGCGTTGGAGCTTATCCGTGCGCACCGACCGGTCGATTGTCTCTGCCAACTCACTATGGATCAGTTTGATACGGTTGCACCATATCTTACGGGCAACGTACTCAAGCGCGCCCGACATGCGGTGCGCGAGAACGAGAACGTGCGCGAGGCCGTCACCGCGCTCAAGGTCGGCGACATGGTCCGCTTCGGACAGCTGATGAACGCCTCGCACGCCACCCTGCGCGACGACTACGAGGTCACCTGTCCCGAACTGGACTTCTTGGCCGAACGGGCGCAGCAGTTCCCCGACGTGCTTGGCAGCCGCATGACCGGCGCGGGCTTCGGCGGCTGCACAGTAACGTTAATCTCTGACGATCAAGTAAATGCGTTTATCGAAAGTCTCGGCCGCGCGTACGAAGAGCGTTTCGGCTTGCGTGTGGATTTCTATGTGGCGGAGATCGGCGACGGAGCAAGGGAAGTTAGAAGTTAATAGTATATCAATAGTATATAGTTATGTGGAAAACAGTTATTTACGTCGTCCTGCTTTTAATTGGAATGGTAGGCTTTGCCTATTTTCTCTATGTCGAAATCCGCAATAATAAACTTCGGGAAGAGGGCAAAGAAGTCCGGACAAAATCATATCTCACAGCCGTATTTAGCGGTCTTATGGTGGTGCCATGCATGCATTTGACGGAGAAATGGTTCTCGCCGTATATCACCAACGAGACGGCCATGTTCTTTTTTCAGTTGCTTGTACTGATGGTTCTTCTCATAGCCATAGGCATTCCAGTCCGCCGTATCGCCAAGCGTTAGTGTGACAATTCTCTATGAATAAGTATTTTAGTACAATGAAAATAATTAGCATTATCTTGGTGGGGGCGATTTGGCTGCTGACCGCTGCAACGCATCAGATTTCGGCGCAGGAGTTGTTCAACGGCGTGGTCACCTACAAAATGTCAATGAATGGTGCGGCTGCACAGACATATACGGTATATTACCGCGGCCACGACCAGATGACCGACATGCCACACAACAAAATGCGGACGCTCTATCTCTCCGGAGAGAAGAAAATGTATAGTATCATGAGCATGATGGGCAAACCCATTGTAAGCAGTTTCGATTTCGATGCAGAGATTCTGTCAGGTGAAATGTTTGATGAATCGATTCCCACTGAGGATATTGCGGGTCATCATTGTCTTCGCATCACCACTGATAGCGACGACGGGGCAATGGAGGGGAAGGTCACCATTTGGCTTGACACCTCCTATCACATTGCGTCCCAATATGGTCTCGGTTTGCCCGTGCGCACCGTAACGCGGATGGAGATGAAAGGGCGGATGATGGAGACCGTCAGCGAGTTGGTGTCCGTGGTGGCGGGTGAGGTCGATGACGCGCTGTTTGCCGTCCCTGGTAAAGAGGGTTCTATATGGATGAGTATCGATGCCGACGGCAATCCCGTGATTAGCGGCGACACCACAGGACTTTATGCCCCAGTGTATTCCGAACGGATTGAAGAGGTGGATTCCGCCGGTTTCCGCAAGGCAATTGCGAAAGGCAAGACTGTCTGCATGTTCTCCGCCGTTTGGTGCGGTCCCTGCCGACTGATGTACCCGCGGTTGGAGAATGTGGCCAAACAGCTTGGCAAAGGTTACCGTTTCATTAAGGTGGATATCGACCGCTGTCGCGCCATCGCCCAAGAATACGACTGCATGACCATACCGGTCGTCATTCTTTTCGAAGACGGCAAGGAGCTACGCCGCATCACCTCGGCTGCTTACGGCGAAGAGGATATCTTGAAGTTTGTGGAAGGCCGGTAGCGCATGAGGAGACTGCTACGTGCCATCATTATAGTTTGTTCCCTATTGCATAATAAATCTTGTTTTTACCATCTAAATGATAAACAAATGAACAGAAACATATTTCCGTATCGAACCGTATTCATGATACTGTGCTTTTTTGTCTTAATGCCCGTCGTGAGGGCTGCGGGACCGAAAAAGCCACTCAAGTGTGTCGCGCCTGCTTACCTGAAACCGGGCGACAAGGTGGCGCTCATCTCCCCATCGTACTACTGTTCGATGGAGACGGCTTTCCAAGCGGCAGACACATTGCGCTGTTGGGGGTATGTGCCGGTCATCGGGCCGAATGTCGGCAAAAAGTATCTCGAACACTACGCCGGAACCGTGGAAGAGCGGCTTGCCGACCTCCGCTGGGCACTCAACGACCCCGACATCAAGGCCATCCTCTGTCTGCGCGGCGGCTACAGTACCCTGCACTTGGTGGAAGGTTTGCCATTGAAAGAGCTTGCCGCCTCCCCGAAATGGCTCATCGGGTACAGCGACATCACCACGCTCCTCAGCATGGAGGCCTGCGCCGGCGTGATGAGCATTCACGGCGTGATGGGCTGCAATATTGCCAAGCAAGACAGTGTCAATGTACAACAATCCTGCACGTTGCTGCGCGACCTGCTCAAGGGTCAGGTGCCGCGCTATGAGCTACCCGCCCACAAAGAGAACATACTCGGTCGGGCCACGGGCACCCTCGTGGGCGGCAATCTCGCCACCTTCGCCCCGCTGCTCTGCTCCCAAGTCAACGAAATCGGCCAATCCGACATCATCCTCTTCGTGGAGGAGGTGGAGGAGACCCACCATAACATCGACCGCCTCTTCAACATGCTGAAAATGAGCGGCGTACTCGCACATTGCAAAGGCATTGTTTTGGGCGATTTTACCGATTGCAATAACGATGTCGGCTATGAAAGCGTGGAAGCGATGCTGCGCGAGTACATAGCGCCCTACAACATCCCGTTGCTCTGCGGCTTCCCTGCCGGTCACGAGAAGGTGAACCTGCCGCTTGTGATAGGTGCGCCCGTCACCATGGAGGTGCGTGCGGACGGAGCCACGCTCTCTTTCGATATTCCGGGTAAGCAGAAGACGGTGCGCACAGAGGAGATGCAGTTGCCCGAGAACACTCCTGAGCAAGATGCCAGCCAGTTCGTGAACATCACCGATGTGGTGCCCGATGCCATCTTGGAGATACGCTATTTCAGCACCTACAACTTTGTGGGGCAGCGTATTGACGGATACCTACAGTCCACAGCCCTGATGACCAGACGCGCCGCCGACAGTCTCAAGGCCGTCAGCGACGACGTGATGCGCATGGGCTACCGACTGAAAATCTACGACGCCTATCGTCCGCAAATGGCCGTTGACCATTTCGTGCGTTGGGCTGCCGACATACCAGACACGATGATGCGGCGCTACTTCTACCCCGAGGTTGATAAGAGTCGGTTGTTCGAATTGGACTACATCGCGGCGAAGAGCGGCCACACCCGCGGCTCCACCGTCGATCTCACCCTTTTCGACATGACCACCGAGAAGGAACTCGATATGGGCGGCACGTTCGACTGGTTCGGCGAAGAAAGCCATCCCGACTTCGGCGGTAACCCCGAGACGGGTGTTTTTAATGGGAGACCCTCTCCCTCAGGACGCACCATCACCGAAGAACAGTTCCGCAACCGCATGATTCTGCGGGCCGCGATGCTCCGCCACGGCTTCAAGCCCATCGACAGTGAATGGTGGCACTTCACATTGAAGGACGAGCCGTTCCCGGAGACCTATTTTGAGTTTCCGGTGAAGAAGTTGTAGAGACATAAAATTTTAATTCTCTCCACAAAAAACTGTAGATAGACGCAGAAAATATGCAAGCGGATACTGTGATAGGTGAAAACACAAAGAAAAAATCGTATCTTTGCCAGCTGTAAAAATTTTGCGTCAAGATGTAGTATTTAGTTTTCTAATCCATTAAAAGAAAGGAGGTTATCTATGGTTGACACCATTAATTTCGGTGCCTATAAATGGCATCATATAACGAATCCGACCGTTGAAGACTTGGATTTTTTACGAGATAACTTCCATTTTCACCCTTTGGATATAGAAGACTGTTCCAGCTTTGTTCAACGCCCAAAAATCGATATTTATGATGATTATTTCTTCCTCGTGTTGCATTTTCCGCTCCTCGATCAACGTACGCGTTTGGTGAAAACCGAGGAAACCAAGATTTTTTGGGGTCAGGATTACTTGATAACGGTTGGCAACTCACACTATGTGGTGCAAGAGCTTTTCAACTTGAAGAAAATAGATCCCGAACCGGAGGATGAGGACGAAATCACTGGCACTTCCGATTCAATGCTTTACCACATTTTATATAGAATGATGAAAGAGACTTTCCTTATCGTGGAGCGTCTCGGCACTGAAATTGATTTTATCAGCCGTGAGTTGTTCAGCAGTAAGGCTGAAAAAATCATCGAACAGATTTCCATCATCCGAAAAAACATCATCCAAATGAACACCATGTTCAAGCCGCAACTTCGTCTGTTCAAGATGTTTGAGAGCGGCGAGGTGAAGGGTTTCGCGGACGACATGGAAGAGTATTGGGGTAACATCCTTGACTTCTACCAGAAGATGTGGGATATGGTGGACGATTACGGAGAATTGGTCGCCGGCCTCTCCAGTACGTTTGATTCCCTGCAGGCCAACAAGACCAACGAAATCATGCGAATGCTCACTATTATCTCCACAATTATTCTGCCATTGACATTTATATCAGGTCTTTACGGTATGAATGTGGGGCTTCCGATGGCGAACTCCCCTTTCGCGTTCCTGTATGTGATCGCCCTCTGCCTTGTCATTTCCGTGCTGCTGATTTTGTTCTTTATTAAGAAACGGTGGCTGTAAAGACGATGACACGATGAAGCGATGACACGATAAATATAAAAGTCGCCATGTGTTATTCTCTATCAAATGAATGAAAAGGCCAAATACCCCAATGTACATTGTTCATTGTACATTTTACATTAATTAACGAATGAGCTTATAAATCTTTAACCATAAAATGTATAAAACCCCTCTGAAAATACTTCAATTAGAAAAAGGTGACTATCACACGCTGCTGAACGGTTCGGTGGCGGGGGAGAAAATCCGTATTGTTTTAGACACGGGTGCATCGCATAGTTGTGTGGACAAGTCGTTTGTCAACAAGCTGTTCCCAGACAGGGAGATGGAAAAAAATGAGGGGGTAAACGCGGGAATTGGCGGCATGGACTTTGAAGTCTTGGTCACGGATCTCCCCGATTTCAAAATCGGCCGCTATCATCAGAAAATCATGCAGAATGTTGCTGTGATCGATTTTTCTCACATCAATATGGCTTACGAGGCACTGCATCTCAAACCCGTCCAAATGATTTTGGGTAACGATTTCTGCGTCAATCATAAGGCGGTCATTGATTACGAAACGAACAATTTTTTTTTCAAAAAAGTGATTAGTGAATGGTGATTAGTGAATGCAAAACCAATATTTAAAAAGCCAAAATATAAATCTAAGTCATAGTTATAGTCTAAGTCTAAGTTTAAGTCTAAGTTTAAGTTTAAGTCTAAGTCTAAGTCAAATCATGGACGACCATACGATACAACGGCGGATTTTGGGTGTGGATCCCGGTACCAACATCATGGGTTATGCCCTGTTGAACACGGAACTGAACAAATCCGAGGTGGAGGTGCTCAGTGTACTGAAGATGACGAAATTGTCGGATGCTTATGCGAAATTGAAGTTCATCTATGAGAAGATAAATGGGCTTATTGAACAGTATCATCCTGATATTCTGGCGATTGAAGCTCCGTTTTATGGGAAGAATGTGCAGTCGATGTTGAAACTCGGTCGGGCGCAGGGAATTGTCATTGCAGCGTCGCTGCACGCAGGGATGGAAGTCTATGAATACTCGCCACGAAAGATAAAACAGTCCATTACCGGCAACGGAAACGCCTCCAAGGAACAGGTCTCCGCTATGCTCTGCAGGATGTATCCTATTTCGGAAAGCATTGAATATCTGGATGCTACAGATGCCTTGGCGGTAGCGGTGTGCCACCATTTGCAACAAAAAGTGGTCTTCGGTAAAACCAAAGCGACCAATTGGAAGAGTTTTATCTCGCAGAACGCCGATAGAGTGGTGAAATAACAGTATGTTATTTAAAACTGCAGCGCAAGAGTCGTGCTGTATGGGGCTACACAACAAGAATCAATAGTAAAAACACAACAGTCCGTGCATATTTGAAATTTGTGTACCTTTGCCGCATAATAGTTATGAAGTGAAAAAAGAATTCCAACAATAAAGATTACAATATATCATGATGGAAATCAATAAATTACAAGACATTGCCGCACAGGTTCGCAGAGATATTATCCGTATGGTACATGGTGCCAAGTCGGGGCATCCGGGCGGCTCTTTGGGTTGTGCTGATTTTTTGACCGCCCTTTATTTTGATGTGATGGAGATTGTCCCCGAACGTTTTACTCGTGAGGGAAACGGTGAAGACATGTTCTTCCTCTCTAACGGTCATATCAGTCCGGTGTTGTACAGCGTGATGGCTCACCGTGGATATTTTCCTGTCTCGGAGTTGGCGACATTCCGCAAATTGGGCACTCGTCTGCAAGGTCATCCCACTCCTGTGGAAGGTTTGCCAGGCATTCGCGTGGCTTCCGGCTCCTTAGGTCAAGGACTTTCGGTGTCTATAGGTGCGGCATTAGCCAAAAAAGCCAACAAGGACAAACATATCGTGTATGTGCTTACTGGGGATGGAGAATTGGAAGAAGGACAAAATTGGGAGGCATTGATGTTTGCTGGCTCAAAACATGTTGACAATCTGATAGTTACAATAGACTATAACAAGAAACAGATTGACGGCAGTACGGATTCTGTGATGAGCCTTGGCAATCTTCGCGCCAAACTCCAAGCTTTCCAATGGATGGTACTGGAAATGAATGGCAACGATATGAAAAGTTGCGTCCAGACGCTGAAATTGGCGAAGACGCTTGCCGGCAACCAGAAACCCATCGCCATCTTGATGAAGACAGAGATGGGGCAGGGTGTTGATTTCATGATGGGTACACACAAATGGCACGGCACGCCTCCTAACGATGAACAAGCCGCTGCCGCTCTGGCTCAACTCCCTGAAACCTTGGGAGATTACTAATATCTTCTCTCGTGAAAATCGTCAACAAATACCTTTGCAAGAATTTTCTCGGCCCCTTTTTCCTGACTTTCTTCGTGGCCTTGTTTGTGTTGCTTATGCAGTTTGTCTGGAAGTGGGTGGATGAGCTTGTGGGAAAAGGTTTGGAAGTGGTTGTGATGATGAAACTGCTGTTCTTGGCAGCCGTTACGCTCTCGTCTATGGCATTTCCGTTGGCGGTGATGTTAGCATCGCTCATGACTTTCGGAAACATGGGCGAACGTTATGAAATTGTGGCTCTGAAGTCGGCAGGAGTGTCCATCCGCAAAATGATGACTCCGTTGGCGGTATTGACCGTTATCATCACGATCATCTCCTTTTTAGTTTCAGATCAAGTGATTCCCCGTGCTACGCTGAAACTCAGAATGTTGCTGTACGACATTCAAGAGCAGAAACCTGCCTTGAATATTGAAGAAGGTGTCTTCTATGAGGGTTTTGATAATTATGCGATTCTTGTGGGAAAGAAAATGCCAGACGGGGAAACTGTCAAGGACATCCTGATTTATGACCATTCCCGTCGGCAGGGAAACACCTCTGTCACTTATGCCGCCTCGGGCACGATGAGCGTCACCCCCGACAAGCATTATCTCCTGTTTACACTCAGGAACGGTTCTTTTTGGGACGAAACATCCACCATGGGCGTGAGTCGAGGCAAACGTTCGCAGCAACCTCTGATGCGAGCCACTTTTGACAAACAATACAAACGTTTTGACATGTCGGATTTCATGTTGAACAAAACCAATGAAGATCTGTTTGAGGGCCATTCTTCCTCTTTGACAAACAAACAATTGAAGACACAAATCGACACGATGAAGAAACAGATTCAAGGTATTGAAGATAACACGTCGAACGTTTTTTTCGGAAATTTGTACTATTATAACACTTTTGTCCGTGACAATGAACAGTTTAAGGAACAAAAAACAGCTATGAGGAATGATGTAGCTGCATTGTCGCCAGAGGTTCGCGAGCGTGTGCTGAATAACGCCGAAAATTCATCCCGTTCATTTATCTATTCCATGCAGTTCAATTATACGGAAGCCACGTACAAGACAAAGTATATGTGGACATATCAGATTGAACTGCAGCGGAAATATCGGTTAGCGGTGGCTTGCCTGCTTTTTTTCTTTATTGGCGCACCATTGGGATCCATTATTCGAAAAGGGGGTATCGCCATCCCGTTGGTATTAACCGTTTTGTTCTTTGTGATTTATTTCGCATTGTCTGTGACGGGAGAGAAAATCGCCAATGGAAGCACCATGCCAGTATGGTTCGGAACCTGGATGTCTTCTTTTATCTTGTTGCCTCTTTGTATATTCTTAACTTATCACGCTACAATGGATTCCGCTGTGCTTTCGCCTGACACTTATGCAAAATTGGTGGAAAAAATCAAAAACTTAAAACTGTTTTCTAAAAAACGACATGAAAATCCTGCAACTTTGTCATAAAACACCTTTGCCTTCCATAGACGGAGGGTGTATCGCCATTCATAATATCACCAAATGCCTGTTAGACAGTGATATGGAGGTAAAGGTGGTAGCTGTGGCCACGCCCAAGCATCCGTATGTGGTGTCGGCTTATTCTAAAGACTATTTGGCGAAAACACGTTTTGAATCAGTGTTTATTGATACTACACCGCATAAAATAGAGGCTCTAAAAACATTGTTTACTGGAAAATCCTATCAGATTGAGCGCTTTTATCATAAAAGCATGTCCTCAAAGCTGGTGGAAATTGTAAAAAATGAGCAGTTTGACATCATACACGTCGAGTCCATTTATATGGCACCGTATATTCCGCTGCTCAAAAAATACTCAAAAGCGAAGATCCTGCTTCGTTTACATAATATTGAGCATCAGATTTGGGAAAGATTGTCTGAAAATGAACATAATCCAATTATGAAGTTGGCGTATCGTGTCAATGCTCACCAGCTGAAACGGGTTGAACGCAGAATCTTACATGAGGTGGACGGTTACATGTCCATCTCCGAACCTGATTACCAGTATTTTCACGAGACAGCACCGGATGTGCCGGGAATTGTCATCCCGTTCGGTATAGATGTGGACAACTACGACATGGAAGATGATGATTACATTGCCACGGATCAGCCAACCTTGTTCCATCTCGGTAGCATGAACTGGTCGCCGAATGTGGAAGGAATCCTCTGGTTTCTTGATGAGGTGTGGCCGGAGATTTTGCTGGCACACCCCAATCTGACATTCACCCTTGCAGGCCACGACATTCCTGATAGCATTCGTAACCGCCATGACAAGAATGTCACGGTTATGGGAGCGGTTCCGAATGCCAATGAGTTCATGATGGATTATGACATCATGGTGGTTCCGTTGCTTTCCGGCAGTGGAATCCGTATCAAGATTGTGGAAGCGATGGCCCTCGGGCGGGTGGTCATTACTACCTCCATTGGTGCAGAAGGGCTTGACGTTCAAGATGGTAAACATCTGTTTATTGCCAATACTCCGGAGGAGTTTGTGTCGGTTATCAACAAATGTGTGGCTATGCCGGATTTGTGCAGCATCATTAGTGAAAATGCGCAGCACTATATTTCGGTACATCACAATAACACAGTGATATCCAAGAAAATAGAAGATTTTTATCAAAATATTTTGAATTTGCGATGAGTAATCTGTTGTCCCAAATACAATCCGTTGAAGACTTGCGCAAGTTGCCTGTCAGTGAATTGCCAAAACTTTGCAGTGAACTTCGCCAGTTTATCATTGAGCAGACTGCCCAACATCCAGGGCATCTGGGTTCCAGCTTGGGGGTTGTGGAACTGACGGTAGCAATCCACTATGTGTTTGATACTCCGAATGATAAGCTGATATGGGATGTGGGGCATCAGGCTTACTGTCACAAGATTCTGACTGGCCGTAAGGAACTGTTCCGCACTAATCGCAGTTACCAGGGTATCAGTGGGTTCCCGCGTCGTGAAGAGAGCGAGTTTGATGCTTTCGGCACGGGGCACTCCTCTACGTCTGTGTCTGCCATTTTGGGTATGGCTGTGGCCGCCAAAATGGAAGGGGACATGAAGCGTAACCATATCGCTGTCATCGGTGACGGCGCCATCGGCGGAGGCATGGCTTTCGAGGCGATGAACCAGGCTCCCTACCGAGATGTTAACATGCTGGTCATATTGAATGATAATAAGATTTCCATTGACAAAAGTACCGGCGCGATGAGCAAATACCTTCTTTCTATCACGACATCGCCAGCCTACAACCGCTTTAAAAGCCGTCTGTGGAATTTCTTCACGTTCCGCACCAACCACCCCAACAAGGTTACTAATTTCTTCAGTAAGATGGGTAATTCCATCAAGGGGTGGCTGTTTGGTGGCAGCAATTGGTTCCAAAGCCTTGGCTACCGATATTTCGGACCTGCCAACGGTCATGATGTGGTCTATTTGGTAAAGACACTGCGAGACCTTAAAAGACTGCCCGGACTCAAACTCTTCCATGTACTGACTGTCAAAGGGAAAGGGTTGGAGGCTGCGGAGCAGAATCAGACCCAATACCATGCGCCCGGCAAATTTGATCCCGGAACTGGAAAGATTATTAGCACGGAAGATAAATTGCAACCTCCTAAATATCAGGATGTTTTCGGAAATACGATACTGGAATTCGCTCGTCAGGATGAGAAAGTTGTCGGTATTACACCGGCGATGGCCACGGGGTGTTCGCTTACCATCATGGATGCCGTATATCCTGAACGCGTCTTTGATGTGGGTATTGCTGAGCAACATGCCGTAACCTTTGCTGCAGGCTTGGCCACAGAAGGTTACATCCCGTTCTGCAACATCTATTCGTCTTTTCTGCAGCGTGGTTACGACCAAGTGATTCACGATGTGGCATTGCAGAAATTGTCCGTCATCTTCTGCATTGATCGTGCGGGATTGGTAGGAGAGGACGGTGCCACGCATCAAGGCTCTTTCGACTTGGCGTTTCTGCGTTGCGTACCAGATCTCATCATTTCCTCGCCGCTCAATGAACACGAGTTGCGCAATCTGATGCTGACTGCTTATCAAAATGCCAAGAACCATGGACTTCCATTCGTGATTCGCTACCCTCGCGGTCGCGGAGTGTTGACGGATTGGCACAACGACCCGCAGGTACTGCCTATCGGAAAAGGACAGATGTTGCGTGAGGGTAGTAAAGTGCTGATGCTGACGCTCGGACCGTTAGGTAATATTGTTCGAAAAGTTTTAGACAAATTGTCGGCCGAGAACATCCATCCTGCACACTATGACGTGCGGTTTCTGAAACCGATAGACGAAAAAACGTTGGAAAGATTTGCAACGGAATATTCGGTTTGGATTACTGTGGAGGACGGTACCGAAAAAGGTGGCCTATTCTCTGAAATGGCTGAATTCTTTGCCCGGAGAGACACGCAGCGGAACAGCTCCACAAAAGAAACGCATTCTCCTAAGCTTCTCCACATCGCTCTGCCTGACAGTTTCATTTCCCATGGTGACATTCCAAGCCTTTATAAAGAGGTTGGTTTCGATGAGGGGACGATAGCGGAAAAGGTGCGAAAAGCGTGGCAACAATAAAAAAAGGCGGCTCTTGCGAGTCGCCTTTTAATATGTTCTGTTGTTCCAAAGGATTATCCGAGGAAAGGATAGCCGTAGTCCGTGGCAGGAACGTAAGTTTCCTTGATGCAGCGGGAGCTGATCCAGCGGACGAGGTTGAGGATGCTGCCGGCCTTGTCGTTGGTGCCGGATGCACGGGCACCGCCGAAAGGTTGGCAACCCACCACCGCGCCTGTCGGCTTGTCGTTGATGTAGAAGTTGCCGGCGCAATGGCGCAGGATGTTCTCGGCTTGGATGATGGCGTAGCGGTCGCGGGCGATGATGGAGCCGGTGAGGGCGTACGGGGAAGTTTCGTCGCAGATGTGCAGCATCTCCTCGTATTTGTCGTCCTCATAGACATACACCGTGATGACCGGTCCGAAGATCTCCTCGCGGATGGACTCGTAATCGGTGGTCTTGGCCAGGATGATGGTGGGTTCCACGAAATAACCGACAGACTTGTCATAGTTACCGCCGAGCACGATTTCCGCATCCTTGGAAGCTTTTGCACGGTCGATATAACCGGCAATGTTATCGAAGGACTTTTCATCGATGACAGCGTTGATGAAGTTGGAGAAATCGCGGACATCACCCATCTTCACCGTCTTCATCATATCTTTGATATGTTTCAGCGTTTCATCCCAAATGGATTTAGGCACGTAGGCGCGGGAAGCGGCGGAGCACTTCTGGCCTTGGTACTCGAAAGCGCCACGAAGGATGGCCACAGCCAGTTCGCGTGCGGGAGCGGTCTTGTGTGCGAAGATGAAATCCTTGCCACCCGTCTCACCCACAATCTTCGGGTAAGTGTTGTAGATGTCAATATTCTCACCGATGAGTTTCCAGAAACTCTTGAAAGTGCCGGTGCTGCCGGTGAAGTGGATACCAGCGAGATGCGGTGACTTGAAAGCCACGTCGCTGATGACGGAGCCGCTGCCGGGCAGGAAGTTGATGACACCGTCAGGAAGACCAGCCTCCTGGAGGAGTTTCATCAGGTAGTAGTTGGAGAGGATAGCCGTGGTTGACGGTTTCCAGATGGTAACATTACCCATCAAAGCAGGTGCCACGTTGAGGTTCAACGCGATAGAGGTGAAGTTGAACGGAGTGATGGCATACACGAAACCCTCCATGCCGCGATACTCGTTGCGGTTGAGCGTGGCGTGGTCGGAAATAGGTTGTTGGCTATACAGCTGGGAAGCGAAATAGGTGTTGAAGCGCAGGAAGTCGATGGCCTCGCACGGGCAGTCGATTTCAGCCTGCATCGGGCTCTTGCCCTGACCCAGCATACATGACGCATTCAGAATATAGCGGTATTTGGTGGCGAGCAGTTCGGCGGCCTTCATCATGATGGAAGCGCGTTGGATCCACGGGGTCTCTTCCCAGTCTTTCTTCGCTGCCATGGCTGCATCGATGGCCATCTGCACCTCTTTTTTGCCCACTTTGTGGTATTTGGCCAGCACGTGACTGTGCTCGGTGGGCATCACCACCTGACCCATGTCACCGGTTCTGACCTCTTTTCCGCCGATAATCAGCGGAATCTCAATCTCTTGGTTATATTGTCTTTCTAATTCTTTTTGCAATAATGCTCTTTCCGGAGTGCCGGGTGCATAAGAGAAAACCGGTTCGTTTTGCGGTTCTCTGAAAACATAATTGGCGTTGTTCATAATGATTTTTTGTTCTTAAAAAATTTATGTTAGAATGTAAAAAACGGTGCAAAAATACAAAAAAAATGTTCAGTTCAATTTGCGGTCGGTAGAGACGCAAAATTTTGCGTCTCTACTAATACGCCCACTTTTGCATATCAGCCTTCAAAATCTGGATAGCCAGTTCCACCACAGGTTTTTGGGAAGTGACGGCCAAAACGGTTTTGGCGAACTCGCGGCTGTCGGCATCCTTGTCATAATCCGCTGCCACAGTATTAATGATGCTCTCAATGTCACCTTTGGCATCGCACACCTTCGCCCAAACATTGTCAGAGATGTATATCTGTTGCGAGAGGTTGTGTTCGAACTCGCTGCGAATGGCGGTAAGCAGGAGATTCTGTTCCTGCGAAACCGTCAATCCTGGGGTATGGATGCGCATGATCAACTGGTTGGGATCGATGCGCTCCAAAAAAAGCGCCATGCGCTCGTAGGCCTGCAGACGCAGCGGCAGCACCACCGACTGGTTCTTCTTGCTGTTCTCCAACGCGGCAATCTTCGCCTTTGATTCCATTATCATTTTGGTGACATAGACCGCGCCCGCGACCATCACCACAATTCCTGCCAAAATGCAAATTCCTAATATATTCATTATTTAAGGTTTTAGACGTTGGACGTAAGACGTAAGACTTTGGGGTTTTACGTTAGTTTCAAGTCTTTAGTCATATTGTCCTTCGTTGTTCATTCTTTATGTTTCAAGTTGTAAATCTCAAGTCCTAAGTCACAAATCTCAAGTCTCAAAAGCGCGGCAAAAGTACATAAAAATCACAAAACATTAGGTTAACGTGTCATTTAAAAAAAAAGTATCTTTGCAGATTATTTTTCAAAAACATTTATAGAAAAGAATTTAGAAATGACACTCGAAGAAATTAAAACGCTGGTTAATGGCGAGGTTATTTGTGGCGATGATTATTTGGATCATCAGATTGAAAGTGTGTTCGCCTCTGATTTGATGAGCGATGTACTCACCCTGAAAGATATCAACAATCTTCTGTTACTCACTGGTTTAAGCAACCTGCAGTCCATCCGGACATGCGAAATGTCTGACATCAGCTATCTGCTGATTGTGCGCGGCAAAGAGGTGACGGAAGAGATGAAGGAGCTGGCAGAAGACAACGACATGGTGATTATCCGCACGGAATTTTCCATGTACAAGACCGCCGGCATCTTATACAACGCTGGCTTGCCGGCAGTATATTAACCTATTATGAACCAAAATCTTACATTATGAATTTTGAATATCATGTTGAAGGCGGAGATTTCACCAATGCGGGTTCCACATCCAGTCAGGTGAAACGGATGCTCAAGAAAATCGGGGTGAGTCCCGAAATCGTCAAGAAGACTGTCGTGGCATTGTATGAAGCGGAAGTCAACATAGTGGCACACGCTTACCGTGGCGACATCTTCGTGGATTTGGAAGAAGACCACGTGAAAATCGTCCTTGCCGACGAAGGTCCTGGCATTCCGGATATTGACAAGGCCATGCAGAAGGGCTACTCCACCGCCTCCCAGAAAGTCAGGGAAATGGGGTTCGGCGCCGGCATGGGCCTCCCCAACATCAAAAACAACTCCGACTCCCTTAACATCACCTCCGAGGTCGGCAAAGGAACTAGAATTGAGTTCGTAAATTACTTTCAATAGGACTGAGGACTGAAGACTGAAGAATTTTATGAAATATAAGAATGAATGAAAGATCTGTATGTATGGTTTTTGCAATAATTTACGAAAAACTCCAAAAGTCTCAAGTCTCGAGTCTCAAGTCCTAAGTCCCATCTATCCAATCATACGTATCAAGTCTTAATGGAGCTAATACCTTAAATGTTAAAATTATGGCCGAAGATTTCCACCACGCATTAAAATTCAAATATGACCTCTGTATCGGATGCTCACACTGCACGGGCGTGTGCCCCACCAGCGCCATCCACGTTGAGGACGGGCATCCTGTGCTTGACCCGAACCGTTGCGTTGATTGCGGGCGATGCTATGTGGCCTGCCCGATGAACGCCATCTATATCGAACAGGATGACTTTCAGACCATTTACGATTACAAGTATCCGGTTTTGCTGGTGCCGTCCATCTTTCTGGCCCAGTTTGAGGAGAAAATCCGCGAGCGCACGATCCTTTCGGCATTGCTCCACCTCGGCTTCAAAGATATCTACGAAGTGGAAAAAAGTGTGGATTTCATCAAGGAATATATCCGCAGAGACCTCGAAAACGGAAATGCTCCTTGCGAAAAACCGGTCATCTCGTCGTTCTGCCCGGCTATCGTGCGCCTCATCCAAGTGAAATTCCCTGTGTTGGTGGACAATATCTATCTTGTGAAGGCCCCGTTCGACATGACTGCCGAGTATATCAAGAAAAGTCTGACGGAAAAAGGGGTGAAACAGGAGGACATCGGCATTTTCTATGTGTCGCCGTGCGCCGCGAAGATTGCCGCTATCAAAAGCCCCGTCGGCGAGGAAAAATCCCCCGTGTCGGGCGTTATCAATATGAACTATTTGTACAGCAAGGTGTTGCGTGTAATCAAGACTGGCGAATATAAGATGTGTGACGAGTCTATCCGTTTCCACCGGCTGTCGAAAGCCAGCATCACCTATCCGCTCACGGGCGGGGAGACTAAAATGCTGCGAATTGGCCGCAACCTGGCCATCGACGACATCCACAACGTGTCTGAATTTTTGGAGAAAGTGGAAGACGAGGACATTCAAGATATTGATTTCCTGGAACTTCGAGCCTGCGATGGCAGTTGCTGCGGCGGCATCCTCACCGCCGAGAACCGCTTCCTCATGATCGAACGCCAGCGTAAACGGATGCAAAAGTGCTCTGACGAAGTGGATAGCGAGGACAACGATCTGCTCAACTATTTCGACTATTTAGCCGACAAACGGCATGTCAGCGAGGTTGAGCCCCGGTCGATGGACAAAATGGATGATAACGTGGCGGCGGCCATGCAGAAAATGAAACGGGCGTTCGAGATCAACCAGAATCTACCGCAAGTGGATTGTCACCTCTGCGGCTACCCATCTTGCAAAGCCCTCGCCGAAGCCGTTGTCACGGACAAAGCACAGATCCAACAGTGCATTTTCGTGCAGCGCGCCATGGAGCATTACGACCTCCTCACACCCAAAGAGGCGCATGACATCTCCGCCAAAGTGTGGGGCGCGAAAAAGACGGATCCCACAATTGCGAAGAATCTGAATCTTTAATGATTTGTGATTTGTGAGCAGTGATTTGTGATTTGACATGGAGATTGTGTGGGATATATTTTGGGAAGCATTAAAAGAGTCGGTGTCCATCACGTTGTTGGTGTTGTTGCTGATGGCGGTGGTGGAGTCCATCAATATTTCCTCGTCAGGGCGCATTTTCAAGAGAATTCACGGGAAACCTGTGGCGGAGGTGGCGATGGCGTGCCTGCTCGGGGCCATTCCCGGTTGCGCCGGCGGCTTTGTGGTGGTCTCGCTGTTCACCCACCGGTTGCTCTCATTTGGTGCGCTAATTGGCGGTATGGTGGCCACTTTCGGCGATGAAGCCCTCTTTTTAGCCGCACAAAGCCCCAAACAAGCCCTCGTTCTGACCGGCGTTTTATTCGTCATCGGTTTCGTGACCGGACTGCTTTTGCAAAAAATACCCGCCAGAACATTAGCCACTTCCGAAACCCACGACTTTGTCCTTCATGAAGAGCACCAACATCTCCACGAAAATCCGCATGACCGACACTGGAAAGAGCGGATTATCCATTTTTTCCGGGAACACCTTTGGGAACATGTCATCAAACAACATGCGCTCAAACTTTTTCTATACGCTTTCGGTACGCTTTTGGTGTTGGGTGTCCTTAACCAATATTTTGATTTGCAAACGATTATGGAGAACAACAGTTGGACAAAATGGCTGTTGCTGCTGATTGCGGTGGGCATCGGATTCCTGCCGGTTTCGGGTCCGCACCTGATTTTCGTGATGCTGTTTTTACAAGGTAGCATCCCCTTCTCTGTTCTGCTGGCCAATTCCATAGCACAGAACGGTCACGCAGGCATCCCCATGATGGCACAATCGAAACGCAACTTCCTCATCATGAAGCTGACAACCATGGCTATAGGGTTGGTGGTTGGCGGAATCTTTCTGGCTTTTGGCTTTTAGCTTTTTGCCAGCCACGGCGGGTATCAAACTCCTCTATAGGGAGCCAAGGGGCTTTTTCCAGACTTAGACAAATGACTTAGATATAGACTATTCTATACTCACACGTCACACATCACAAAACGTAATCGAGTAGGAGGAAAACGAAGTAGTTTTCTTCCTACTTTCGTTTTCCGACCT
>CAMJPH010000032.1 GCA_946407715.1 uncultured Bacteroidales bacterium
GCATCCATATCACCTCACCTGATGTTAAGTTCTCTACCCAATCTATCTCCTCCCCATCCGGATCCACCAGTTTCACCGGGTTATCCGCGCAATAAACATACGGACTCAGCGATGGATATTTCGCCGCCATCGGGTCCACGCTCAGCCAAACGCTCAGGTCGGAGGAGTAATATCTTGATCCAAAGTAGGATAGGCCAGTTTCGGGGTCGCGTTCTTTGGCGGAGAAGGTGTAACAATGCATAATGCATGATTCACAATTCATAATTGGTTGGGGGACAACGGGATGCGTGGCGGTGATTCGGAACGGCAGGCAATCCCCGTCATGGGATGAATGTCTGTGGCCGGGGTAGTTACGGTGCGAGGAATAAATCCCCGCGAGGGGATTCATGGGTCTCCGCAGATCGCATGGATCTGCACGTAGTATTCCTGCGGGGGTCTGCTGGAGTGGTGGGCTATATGTGAGGGTAGCGGGCATACGGGGTTGGTGGGGGCGAAAAATGTAGATTAAAACTCATTTTGCTTTTCGAGTGTGCGAAAATATGGATATTTTGGAGTATAATGAAATTCACTGTCGCTTATTAGTACAAACTTGTTCTTCTGCTTTTTGAAAATCCAGACAGGAGGATCCACATAAAGATCGCCTTGACAATAGCCATCAAACCATTCTTTGAAATCCGCTTCATTGCCAAGCAGAGGCTTAAAATAATTATTACCGTCAACTAAGCAAACCATACCGATAGAATCAGAAAGATACTGTTTAATCCCATTTCCGAAAAGGAGACAAACGCTATTTTTCAAATAAGAGCATCCAACAAAATCATTGTCTCTCACTTCATATAACATACTGTAAAATTTTAGCCAAGCCAATGTATGGCATCCGACAAGAACATACTCCTCATTATCTTGGTGAATATATGTAATGACTAAACCAATTTGGCGGTAGTGTTTATTGTTTTCTTCTTTTGCTATTTTTGACAAACATTGTTCAAGTTGGTACTTTTTGATCCTATATTGTCGAATATGGAATGTGTCTATCTCTGTAGCATATAAAGAAAAATTACTCGTAATGGCTACAACGACTACGATGAGTTTAAAAATGATGGATTGTATATGTTGTTCAAGCATATCTTAGCGCAATAAGACCTTCAGAAGGCTAATTTTTCTCTCTAAAGTCATAGAAATTTCTCTTGGTCCATCGAGTCTAAAAGAAGTTGGATTATATGTGGCGTACGATTGTTTTCCAACCTCATAGACTTTAGAAGTAACACCTTTGTTATAATATTCCATTGCTTTCAAATGGTCAGAGCCCATGTATTTATTTGGATCATCAATATGACTATGAATATCATAGGTCATATTTTTGGGTGAATCAATGTTCACAAAGCCAGGGTCATGACTTGTTCCCACGATACTTTTGTCTGGAGAAATTTTCAAGGCCCATTCCACATCAGAATAATTTGCTGCAAATTCAAAAAAGTCTGTTGCTGTTTCACTATCATTAAATTCCATTTTATCAGTTGTAAACCATCCAACATCATTGTCGTATTTTTCATCGCACTGTGAATTGATATTTATAGTGCCAGCCTTATAGTATCTTTCTACATTGTTACCTTCCTTGTCCTTAGCGTGGATAATATCCACATCTGTTCTTCCATTCGGTCTTTGACTTAAAGTCCCATCCTTCTCTAAATCCCACTCATCCTCCCCGTTCGGATCAATCACTTTTAAAGGGTTGTTGCTGCAGTAAACATAGTTCGATTGATGGGGATATTTCGAGGCCATCGGGTCCACGCTCAACCACACACTCAAATCGGAGGAGTAATATCTTGATCCAAAGTAACTTAGTCCCGTTTCGGAATCCTTTTCTTTGGCGGAGAAGGTGTAAATGTCCGCAAAGAAAGTGTGCAGGGGTGTTGTTGAATATGTAATATGCTGGTTCATACCCGATTGTTTGACGGTGCAAAGGTAACATTTTTTTCGTAATGCGTAAAAAGGTTATCTTTGCGCCATCGGGTTTTTCAACAATCGTTTGAAATATCTTTGATATTAAGACTTTCTGTTAATTGAACTGCGCCAGAAACGTGCCATAAACCATGAAATCACGACTTTTTCGGGAAATATAACACTAATTTTATATATACAATATTTTTAATTTCATTGTTAATTTGTTATGGCAACTCCATTCGTCGATTTCAGACCCGCACAAATCATGGGAGACAAGGAAGTCTATGTCTGTTACTACGTCCTTGACCCGACTAACGACAAACTCAAACGCATGCGCATACGCTGCAACCGTATCAAAAACCCGCGTGAGCGGACAAAATACGCTACACTGCTCTGTGGCGAAATCAACCGGAAACTCTACAATGGGTGGAACCCGCTGATGGGAGAGGATTCCATATCCAAGAAAAGAGTCTCTATTGTGGAAGCAGCCACCGACCATGTTCGCCGGAAGGTCAAAGACCTCCGAAAGGATAGCGTGCGCAGCTACAGGTCGAAACTGTCATTCTTCACCAGATGGTGCGAGAAGGTCGGCATTTCCGACTGGCTCTGCGGGCGTTTCACCAATGCACATGCCGCGAGTCTCCTTGACGAATATGGCGCAGGCGGACGGAGCACCTACTCCTACAACAGCATGCTCCAGTTTCTGAAGAGCCTGTTCCGGTCGTTTGTCGCTGACGGACTTGCAGCGCACAACCCGTTTGCCACATTCAAAGGAAAAAAGCGGGAGACCAAACGCAGGGTCACCATCCCCAAGCAAGACCGAAAAAGAATCCTCAACTATTTCCACAAGCGGGAGATGAGCGGATATGTTGCCATGATCCGCCTCTGTTTCAGGTACTTGGTTCGCCCCAAAGAAATATTGATGCTTCGGATTCACGATATCGACTTCGACTCGGGACTGCTCCGCATCCCGCCCGAGGTGTCGAAAAACCACACTGAACGTACTGAATTTTTTTTCTGAAAAAAAACAATAATATGAAAAAAAATGTATCTTTGCAGCAAAATATAACAAGACATTATGAAAAGCATAACATTCACAATCATTCTGGTTGTATATGCATTGATAAGCAATGCACAGGTATGCCGCCCCACCGTTTGGCTTCGTGCCGACAGTGCTACACTTGGGGCATCTTCTTGGAGCGATGTGTCCGGCAACGGATACAATGCCACACCCTCTTCGGGAACAATGCCCTCCGCATTCTCCCGCATGAATTTCAACAAATGCTTTGATGTGGGCGGTGAATCTTTCACCCTGCCGTTAGGCATCAATGACTCCCGACAGTCGGACGTGATTGTAGTCTATGAAACCTACGATACCGTTAATGAGAATGCCCTGTGGCAGGTGCAGCTTGACACCGCAAAGCGTATCGGGCAGACCACGCGGCGCATCCTCAACGACAACGGGCATATCATCTACGACACGGCCAACCGTCTGAAACCCGTCGTCAACTATCTCGCGCAGTCGTGGCGGGCACCCGAGTTGTGCGCCCCCACGCTCTCCCTCTGCACGGCAGATTCCTTGCCGCTATACGGACGTATCGCCGAGGCCATGTACTTCGACCACCGAATCAGCGACACCGCTGTCATCCAGTGGATCAGCTACTTGGCGGTGAAATATGGCGTGACCCTCGCGCAGACCGACTACCTTGACAGTCGCCGCAACGTGATATGGAATTACACCGATTATCCCGACTACAGCACCTCCATCGCAGGCCTTGGCAGGGACGACTCGGTGGGGTTGTACCAAAAACAGACATATTTCGCCGATAATCAAATGATTGTGGGAATTGCAGGGGCGAATGCGACGGGTGTAGAGGCGAATAATGATTCGCCCCTACAGATGGAAAACAATGAGGACAACTCTGCATTCATTGCCGACGGCGATTTCATCATCTTCGGCATGGACAGCATTTTGCCTGCCGTTTCCGAAATCTACACGCAGAGCGGCGAGACCTACGAGGTCGTCGGGCGCAGCATGGTGCAGGTGACGGGCAGCGCATACTCCTACAACACGTTCATCCTTTTGGACACCGCCAACGTACAGGACAGCATCGCACCTGTCCTCCTAATCGACCGCAGCGGCACGGGCGAGTTTCCCGCAGGAGAAACCGAGCAAATGCACTCGATAGGCTTGGACAGCCTCGGGCACTACATATACGATAATGTACATTGGGACACCGACCAAAGCGGGCGCGATTTCTTCTGTTTCGCCGTTACGATGCCGGACACCATGGGCACTCCGAAGGCATTGGCGGTGGATGGTTCTGGAGACAATGGCACGATACAAGACAACAAAATGCATAACGACCGTAGGGACGCGATTGATCGCGTCCCTACATCGGGCAACGACGTCTCATCCCCCAAATTATCGGGCAACGGTAATTCCTCATTCCTAATTCCTCATTACAAATTATCCCCCAATCCCAACCACGGGCGTTTCGTGGTGGAGGCGGAATATCCCGAGGCGCAGGACGTGACAGTCTCCGTGTATGATGCTGACGGACGGTTGCTCACCACCATGTCGGGCAAAGGACAGCGCACCTACCATTTCGAAAACACGGTGCCTGCCGCAGGGCACTACCTTATTGATGTCATCTCGCCTTCTGAACACAAAACCCTCAAGATGGTTGTCAATTAAAAAAACAAATTCCTTGAGCAGCCTCGAAGAGGCAAGACGCGCGAAGCGCAAGTAACCCCATACAAGCGAAGCGCAGTGTGGGGATTATAAAGAAAACACGAAGAGGTAAGACGCACAAAATGCAAGTAACCCCACACAAGCGGCAGCGCAGTGTGAGAATATAAAAAACATAATAAAACATAAAGAATATGAGACAACACCTTCTGGCCATAATCGCGGTATTGGCCGCCGCAATCCTCGCCCTGTTCTCCATTAATACGGAATATTCCAGTTTCCGATATGGATATGGGTACGAACGACAAAATGTCGTAGGGATGCAATTCATCGCGTCCGACAACAAGCGATTCATCGCGTCCGCAGGGGCGGATATGCCTGTTGCAGAAAACATTACGATGTCCGTTGTGGGGGCGAATAATCATTCGCCTCTACAGGAGCAGGCCGTTCCTATGGTACAAGACGAACACCCATCATTGGCAGGGGCGGAAATTTTTTCGTCCCTACACCACACCGCGATGACGGCATTGTCACCCGCTGAGGTTCCGCCTTTGGATGCGGGCATGGTGAATGTGACAGACAATGTAGAGTTCAAAATACAGAATGAAGAATTGGAGAATGGCGGTGAAACAGACAAAGACGTGCGAGCGACAGGTTATCGTGTGCAATTGCCCGTCAACAATGCCGAATTTAGAATTGCCATCCCATATAATCCGGCGCTGCTGCCGCCGGGATTCACCGAGGATGATATACAGACCTACGTCTATGACCGGCAGTTTCACCGATGGATGGCCATTGAACGGGATTCCGTCAATGAGGTGGAATTGCTGGTGTATTCGCGATTTTCAAGTAATCCTTTGGTTAGGTCGAATAACATGTATCCGTCTGATGTAGAGACGTTTCATGAAACGTCTCTGCAAACTCCGACCATGAATATTACCGATTTCATGCAACAGATGGGCGAGGGCGGCGGAGACTCCCCTTTAGATTTCATCAATGCGGTGCTGAAGACCCCGGAGATGCCGGAGACCTCAGCCTACACGCCCACGAGCATCAAGGAGCTGAAAGCCGCAGACCCGTTGGAAGGTCTCACGCTGATGCAGCCGCCAACGGCCAACAACAGCGGAACAGCCAATTTGAGTTACCCGATAGAGATTCCTGCTGGACGGAAGGGGATGCAGCCCAACCTCGCGTTGACCTACAGCAGTAGTGGCGGCAACGGCTGGCTCGGAGTTGGTTGGGACATCACCATCCCCTCCATCACTGTGGAGACACGGTGGGGCGTGCCGAGATACGATTTTGATTATGAAAGCGAGGTCTATGTGTATGAGGGCGAGCAATTGGTGACATTTGACAGTGTGGCGAACAAATTCCGCGAGATGCCGCACCGCACCAACCACTGGACAAGCAGAAGCGTTCTCGACCTTGACAGTGTGGAGCAATTCTATCCCCGCAAGAACGAGGTTTTTGACAGCATCGTACGACATGGAACAGGTCCCGGCAACTATTGGTGGACGGTAACGCACAAGAATGGTGTGACAGACTATTATGGGAAATATGCCTCCGATGGTGGCGTGAACAATAACTGCGTGTTGAGGGCTGGAGCGGATAACACCCATGGTCCGATAGCGCACTGGGCTTTGGCGGAGAGTGTGGACCCGTTCGGGAATAGTGTTCGATATTATTATGAGGTGATTTTCGAAAACGTATGCGAAGACAGTGCCATAGGAAAACAGATTTACATCGACAGCATCACATATACCAACGAAGGCATAGAACAAGGGAAATATAAGATAGTATTCAACCGCCGAGACGGTGAAAAAGACGATGTCGTTATCTGTGCCAATAGGGGTTTTGTGGAGATGACAGCCGCAAAATTATGTAACATCGGGGTGCTTTACAACAAAATGATTTTTAGGGAATATTATTTTTTCGACACTATAGGCCGATGCAGCAACTACAAAACCCGACTTACGGACATAGTTCGGATTGACAATGTCCGTGAAAACTCCACTAATTGTATTAGCGACATGCAGTCTCTTGCGAATGAGAATGCTATACAGACGCATTTTGACTATTTTGACTCTCCGCAAGGCAATGCCATTTTTGGAGAAGAAAAGCACATGAATTTCGAAAGTGACACTGTGCAATCATGGTTTGTCTCCAACACATTCAATACAAGCGGGGAAAGTAAGTCCACTGCTTTGGGTTCCACTCGGGGCAAAAGCTGGAACATTGGAGGGACAGCCTCTGTAGGATTCGGCGCAAACGTGGCGCTGACATCCTCCAGCATAGGTGGAAATTTCAACTATAGCCGTTCAAAGAGTGAGGGAGCTCTTACTCTTATTGATCTCAATGGTGACGGCTTGCCAGACAAGGTGTTCAAAAAAGACAAGAAGTTATTTTACCGTCCACAAATTGCTATTAATGACTCTACGTTCACATACGGAGCTCGTCTATGTATTGATGGGGTTTCAGATTTCTTGAAAGAATCAAGCAGCACCACCTCTTGGGGGTTGCAGGCATCGGCCTTATTGGCATACAATGGTAGCTGGCCGACCACAAGATCCACCACAACTTCCTATTTCTCAGATGTGAATGCAGACGGCCTGCCCGATCTCATCACGGATGACGGAGTTTTGTTCAATGTGACGAAACAGGGTGGCAGAGTCAGATTTCGTAACTTTTATACTATAGTGGCGGAAAATCAGAGTACAGGAAACAGTGTTGACAGCAATACAGTGTACACATCCGTGGACACTTGTCAGGGTATAATATTTGACGGAGTGGCCAACGACAGCATCATCTGCTACATCAACTGGATTCGCGACACTTCTTTCATTTCCAAGAACTATGAAGAACATTATCCCCAGCAGGTGTTGGACTATGTGGATTCCTTGGTGAATACAGGTGATTATTATTGCGAATATCTCTACCAGCGATATTCGCCAGAAGTGGCAAAGATGAATGTTTATCGGAAGGTGTTAGAATATAGCCCCATTTTTTCTCAGACAGCAAACTCTTCTATTGTTGCCGTTCCTGACCCCGATTTGGAAACCGTAAAAGTTTGGGTTCCACAAAAGAAGGGTACAGTCAGCGTTCGGTCACGTCTGCGCCTGCTAAACGATAGTATTGGCGGAATGGCCCAATCCAAGTGGCGTGATGGTGTATCCTACTCCGTGCAGGTTTGCCGAGGTGTTACCTGCGACAACAATTATGTCCTGCATGCCGACTCATACGACACACTGTTCACTAAATATGTGGACAAGGATATCACAGATTTGAAAGACACCACTTTCAGTGTTAACCTTGATTTAGACGACCTCGTTTTCTTCAGGCTCATATCGGGCGATAACCACGATTTTGACAAAGTCAGTTGGCAACAGACCATTACCTATTCCGGAAGCGAAACTTTGGATCAGTATGGCGTTAACAGAAATCATTATGATTCCCGACGGGACTTCGTGGTGTCAGGTCAAAACCACTTTGCCGTGCCACTGGATACGATCAACAGCTACATCAGGGTATTAGCGGACATCTATACAACCACACCATATACCAACAGTTCAAATCCCAATTACAAATTGTATGTCAAATTGCTTAGACCGGACACCAACAACAATACCACCACCATTCTTGCTAAAAAAAGCTGGACTATTCAGAATGACATGCTCCACACACAGTCTATACTGACCCATAACAATAGCCAATATATTCCTGTGCAACAGGCGGATTTTGTCACCTATACAATTTCTGGTTCCGCTTCTCGGAAATTTGACTGGAGCAAAGTTCACGTGATTCCTCATGTGGAGTATTATACTATGTTTAATGGCAATTATTTGAAGATAAAAGACTATTATCCTCCCGTAAAAACTGAGATTGAAAACTATACGGGAACAAGGGTTGACTCCGTTTACCACACCCTCTTCGGCCCGCTCTACCGAGGTTGGGGACAATTTGCTTACAATAACAACGACACAGCGAACGGTGCGACAATCCACGACAGGTATATCCATGTTGACAAGTTAGTCTCTGATCTGAACATGCTACCACATGACAGAAACCATGCAGAAACAGGAAGAACCAGAATCAGAGGTTTCAGAGATCAAATCACACATGACTCCATTAATCCGCAGGAGAGTTCAGACATGATTTCTTGCTATGAAAACGCTGGGGTTTACAACCCAACTGCCAGAACATCCAGTTGGATAGAGATGCAGCCAGACTGCAAAAACCGTTCATGGGTTGGGTATGGAAACATCAACTATCTGACAGACAGTATAATGAGCAATACCCGCTTGCCGGAATTTTCCGCAGACACCAACACGATAGACATTGAGGAGTACGACCACCCCATTCCAATCGTGAGCAACCACGAGGTGAAGACGGTGCGCAAACAGAACATTTCAAGGATCAAGAACCATTCGTTCAGTCTCTCTCCTATACCCGTTATTTCAGTGGGTATGACCTATTCCTGTGGGGAAAACATCATTCTTACAGACTATATGGATCTGAACGGCGACCGCTATCCCGACATTGTCGGCCAGTCGCTGGTACAATACTCCAACCCTTGGGGTGGAATCGGAGACCCTGTACCGATGGGGCCGATGGCCAACGGGATCACGAAATCGGAAACTACTTCAAGCGGGGTTAACTTTGGGGGGAGTTTCCAGATGCCGACAAGGGGTGCCTCCAATAACCCAAAAAACTCCAAAATCAGCTTTAACGGTTCTGGAAATATAGGAGCGGATCTTGGCGGAGGTTCCGACAGTACCCTATTCTCCTGGATGGATGCCAACGGGGACGGGCTTCCCGACAAGATGTTCGTAGAGGATCAACACACTTACGTCTGCCTCAACACGGGGTATGGATTTCAAACGAAGGCTTCTTGGGGAGATTTTTCCATCCGTGACGGTGACAGCGAAAATGCAAGCATGAGTTTCGGAGCGAACTTCAATGTCGGACAGGCCAGTATCGGTGGAGGAATGGGAGTGAACTTCTCCCGCAACCACACAAAAAAAATGCTAATGGACTTCAACGGAGACGGGCTTCCCGACTATGTGATGAAAGGTGGAAACGGCCTGATGGTGCGTTACAATATCGGCGGCAAAAACTGGTCTGGATGGGAAAGCATCAACAGTGTTTCCAACATCAGTTTCAGCCGCTCATACAGCGAGTCTGTCAATGCCTCCGTAACAATGGGCTTCACGCTCTTCAGCATCCTTAAGATTTGTGCTGGCATATCAGGCTCGCCGTACAACAAGACTTTCAGTCGTGACAGTGTGCAACTTATAGACATCAACGGGGACGGCTATGTGGATTATGTCACCTCCAATTCCGAAAGTGAAATGACTATACGTTACAACAGGTCTGGCAAGACAAACCTGTTGAAAAAGGTCACCAACTTCACGGGAAGTTCTATTGAGTTGGATTATGACATGCCGCTTTCCTCTTTCGAAAAACCGCAACGAAACTGGAACCTTGCGGAAATAAGGGTCAGCAACAACGACACGCTCTGTCCTGTCGGAGGTAACCGAACCCTCACCCGTTTTGAGTATTCGGAACCCAACTACAACCGCACCGAGCGGATGGACTACGGCTACCAGCGGGTGACAACCTACCAATATGACACGGAAGACAATGACACTCTCTATCGCTACACCGTTGAGGAATTCAACAACCGCGACTTTACCAGACGCGCTCGCAAGACCCGCGACTGTGTGTATGACGCGAACAACATGCCGTATGTGGAACATATTTACGGCGACACCATCTACGACTTTGCAGGAAGTGTGGTAACTGATGGTGGATGCACCCGCACAGATGTGTATGTGGGCGTGGAATCCGACCTGACGAATTGGTATGAGGGACAGCTTACTGCGCAGGTCACATCACGAGTAGTACGACGATACGACCGTTATCGCAATGTGAAAGAATATATCCATTATGGCGATACCACCCGAGACGAGGAGTGGTTCAAGGCCAAGATTGATTACGCCACAGGAAAGCAGCATAACCTTGTGTCACTGCCTGTGCAAATAGTGGTTACAAACCTTAGTGGCGACACTATGCAGAAGCGGACGGCCACCTATGACTCCACAGGCAAACTGGAAAATCTTGTACAATACAACAGTGCTGGAAATGCCCAATATGAGTTCACTTATGACACCTGTGGAAACATGTCGTCTGTTTTGATGCCGCGCAATAAGACGGGGCAACGGTTACGTTTTTCCTATCAGTACGACAATGTAGTCCACACATACCCTGTCCGTGTGGACAATGATTCCTTGGGGTTCTTCTCCACTGCGGAATACAACCTCAGGTTCGGAAAGCCGACCAAAACCACCGACATCAACGGCAACGAGATGTGGTACGAGTACGACAACCTTGGAAGGACGGTCAAGATTACCGCACCCTACGAACAGGATGCCAACGCGCCATACACCATCAAAATGGAGTACCATCCATACAACTATAATGAGGAAGGAACATGGAACAGTTTGACCCCCTACTCCTACGCCTGCACCTACCATTACGACTGTCAACACCAGGACAATCCGATAAAGACCACCCTCATCACCGATGGTTTGGGCAGACTTCTCCAGACCAAGAAAGACGCGGAAATCAATGGACGGGAGTGGAGCATAGTGACAGGTAGAGTGAAATACGACTGTTTTGGAAGAACGGTTGAGCAGTATCACCCGTTTGAAGAGAGTACCACCCTGTTTGCCGCCTACAACCCCTATTATGTGCCAACTACCCGAACCGCCACTTGGTACGACATCATGGATCGCCAGACCAAGGTAAAACTGCCCACAACAGACAGCACGGTGATATCTTACGGAGTAGAGGCTTGGGGCGAGAACATCTTGCTGCGCACCGCAACCAAAGATGCTATGGGCAACGAAGTGAGGGTGCTGACGGGTACCTTGGGACAACAATTGGTGCAGATTGCCCCCGATAGCACCATAACTAATTTCGAATATGACTGCCTCGGCCGACTTACTAAGAGTATTGACCCCGATGGATACGCGACCCAATACTGGTACGATTGGTTCGGCCAGCTGACCCACCGGCAACATCCTGATGCGGGTGATGATTATTACGAGTATGACGATGCTGGCAACATGACCTGCCATGTCAACGACTTGGGCGACTCTATAAAATACCGCTATTACTACAACCAGCTCACCGATGTGGAATATCCGCGCTATCCCGCCAACAATGTGCATTACCGGTATGGAACGGCAGCGGATGCCGCCACCAATGCTGTGGGCAAAATCATTTTCCAGGAGGACGCTTCAGGCTTTCAAACTTTTAAATATGGCAAACTTGGCGAAGTAACCGAAAATATTCGTACTTTTGCACTGCCGTTTGAATCCCAAACCTACACTTTCAAAATGCAGTATTGCTACGACAGTTGGAACCGCATTGACAGCATGTTTTACCCCGACGGGGAGGTGGTGACCTATAGCTACAACCTCGGCGGGATGCTGAAGCGTGTGTCCGGGTCAAGGCCAAACCGCCCGTGCCGCTACATCGACAGCATTTGCTACAACGAGTTCGATCTGAAGAGCGAGGTCTTCTACGGCAACGGCACACACACGCAGTATGCCTACGATGACCTCCAGCGGCTGCAGGCCCTGCGGTGCCGGACTGCTGCGGGAGATGACATGCAGGACATCACATACACATATAACGCCGTAAGCAACATCGTCGAAATCAACAACTTTGCGGATTTGCCGGGTATCAATTTCGGCGGAACGTACAGTCATAGTTACGTTTATGACAGCCTATACCGGCTGACATACGCCACCGGTTTTTGGGAAGACCGGCCCGAACACCTCCGTCTTGTGGATACGGTTCAGATGTCCTATCACAAAAACGGGCGCATTATCAGGAAAAAGGTCTTTGCCCACACGCTTTCCCCCTTGCAGATGGGGGTTATCAACTACAACAGACAGTATAACTATAGCACGCAACAACCCAATACTTTAGCAAGCATGTTCGACTCCATTTCACATACCACACACCGATTCACATGGCAATCCACAGGCAATTTGCTGACCCATACCATTCCCGAAAGACGGAACATGATGGAACACTCCTGGACGGAAGACAACCGCTTGCAGACAGTGACGGATAATAACTGGTTTTCCTACTACCAGTATGACGCCTCCGGTGAGCGCACCTACAAGCTGCCTTGCAGTAGGACGGCGGGCAATCGCAGCGGGGAGCGTTCTGTCTATTGGTATCCGGCGGATGCCACACTGTATGCTTCTCCCTATCTCGTGATAACCCCGCAGGGCTATACCAAGCACTACTATGCCGAGGCGGAACGCATCTCTTCCCAAATCGGTTGTGGCACTTTCCCCTCTTTGACCACACCTGTGACGGACGCCGTCACCGCCAACCGCAAGTTGCGCAGCGCCAGCAACTTCGTGAGGTACCTAAACCCGAACATTACAGGTGCTACGGCACAATTCGCGTATCTGGTCAACAGCATACATTCCCCGAACATCATCAACGAGACATACTGGTACCACCCCGACCACCTCGGTTCCTCCTCTTGGATAACCTACTCTGACGGTTCTGCCGTCCAGCATTTGCATTACCTCCCGTGGGGCGAGAACTTTGTGGACCAGCGAAGCAGCACCTTCGATGGTGTGCGTTACACCTTCTCCGCCAAAGAAAAGGACTCCGAAACTGGCCTATCTTACTTTGGCTCACGTTATTACAGCAGCGACCTGAGCATCTGGCTGAGCGTGGACCCGATGAGTGACAAATATCCAAACGAAAGTTCATACGTTTACTGTGGAGACAATCCTCTTGTTTTCTTTGATCCAGATGGAAAAGAAAAACTCATTTGGATTAATAAATTGAACAATAAATTTATTGCATCTGGTGCCGAAAAATATCAAGACGACGGTGCTATTCACATTTTTGCTCATGGTTCATCTCGTGGTTTAACTGTAAACATTAATGGGGAAAATCAGACAGTGAGAACCGCAAAACAATTAGACAACCTTTTATCTCAATATAGCGAAATTTGGCAAAACAGAAACGAGGAAGTTGAAACAGTTATCGTTTTGCATTCTTGCAGAACCGGAGAGGGCGACAACTCCTTCGCAGAAAAAGTGTCACGTGAACTCGGAGTGACCGTTGTCGCTCCAGACCAGAGAGTTTATTATGACAATAATGGTGAAATAGGGACTTACAAGGCTAAATACGTTGACCAGAACAATGAATATAAACTCAACGAAAATGGCAATCCTAAAAATAAAGAGAGATCAACAATAAAGGGGAATTGGAGAGTTTTCCAAAATGGGAAAGAAACACACTCATTCAAAGGGGACTGGCATCCGAGAGAGAAACCGGACATCTTGGAAATTATTAGATACTGTAATTATTAAAAAACTGCTATGAAAATAATACTTCGTTTTGTCATTGTTGTAAGTTCAATAATAGGGTTTGGATGCCAACACCATCATGAAAAATCATTCTCGATGAACTATGTGACCAAACCGATTTCCGATCTAAAGCAACAGGTAATAGAATGTGGCGATAGTTGCGCCTATGAAGATTTAAAAATACAACTTTTGGATTTTGTGTATGGCAGTGAAGATTTATTATCATATGCCATGATTATGGCTAATAAGTACGACTATACACAAGCATATTTCGATGTTTTTGATTGCTTAACTATTCCTTATTTGCCCGATATAAGTCATATAGATTCCAAAACAGCCCAAATTGCTTTAGAGTATTTGTTAGTTGCAGCCGAAAAAGGTCATGAACAGGCATCTGACATCGTTGTGTCTTGTTCTATTACACCTAATTGTTCAAATCCAGTTGCACAAATATGCAAAATTTATCAATAGCGTAAAATATCACACTTATATCAGACTCTATGCTGATAATTTTTTACCTCCATCAAAAATCTCATGCCCGCCACCCTCACATATAACCCATCTCCTCTGCAGAACCCCGCAGGAATACTCCGTGCAGATCCGTGCGATCCGCGGAGACACATGAATCCCCTCGCGGGGATTCGGGCTACGCATCGAACCACCCTCGGCTACAGAGAGGCATTCCCTGACGGGGATAGTCCGCCGTTCCGAATCACCGCCACGCATCCCGTTGTCCCCCCAATCAATTATGAATCATGCATTATGCATTGTTACACCTTCTCCGCCAAAGAACGCGACTCCGAAACGGGTCTAAACTACTTTGGCTCACGGTATTACAGCAGCGATCTGAGTGTGTGGTTGAGCATGGACCCGATGAGTGACAAATATCCGTCGCTGAGTCCGTATGTTTATTGTGCTAATAACCCGGTGAAATTGGTGGATCCGAACGGGGAGACGTTTGTTGGGGTTGATGGAGAAAATGTTGAGGTGAATCGAAATAAGAATGGGCAAATATCGGTGGGAGACAATGCGTCTGAAGATTTGAAACGAATGGCATCAATGATAAATTCATCGGGCAGCAAAACGGCAGCCAAACAATTCATGAAATTATCAAAAAACGAATGTAAGATTCATTTTCAAATAGTTCAGGGTGATGGCGATGGCGGGAAACTCGGATACCACCAAGCACATGGTGAAAACGGGGAACCCTTGGAGTGGAATGCGGATCAAGGTGTTTTTTCGGATTTGCCAGGTTATGCCAATAATACCACTTACAAGGAAGCCACTATAACAATTTTTGAAAATGCTGTGGACAAATCCAAAGGTCAATTTAGTTATCAAGATAAAAAACCTCTGACAACTGAAAATGCAATGGTGGCGGTCTTCGCACATGAAGCCGAACACAATTTGAACAAACTAGACATCCTTTCAATTAAATATGCGACTGTGGGAGGTGGTATGAATTCACGTAATGTTGAAAGAAATGCTGAAAGGGGTTGAGAACAAAACTCTCAGGGAGATATACTATGCAAGGTAAGATTAATAAATATGTTTTCTTCTTGTTGACAGCCTTTTTCTTGCAACATATTTGTTCAGCACAGGACACTCTGTCAAAAATAACATTTTATGGAGACAAGGATCCCTATCAGAAATGCATCGGTAAGGAATTTGAGAAATTAAACAGATGGTATCGAACAGGGATTAAGCATGGATTGTTTTATATGTATGATCTTGTGGATAATAACAATAAGTTGGTGTCTGAAAACGACACATTATATCTTATAAACAGTCATTTATATCATGTGGTCTCTCCTAACGTATATGGAAAAGTTTCAATGATTATTATCCCGTACAATGATAGCATATTCGCCTTTATAGGACTTAATTGTTGCAAAAAAAGACACAATGTTGAAGACGTTGTTCGTTGGGTGTTGAACAACTTTAAAAATGTTGACAATTCAACATTATGCAATATCAGGCAATATTATATTTTTCATCCGAATATACCCACCGACCCCCAAGGAAGTATCCCAAAATGCGAATTAAGGTGCTTGCGTCACCTATCACAAAACAATATCATTCATTATAGGAAACCTAAAATTATTTTTCGGGGTAATAAACGAAGGTGACATTGCAAACTTTAATCAGATAAACGATAGAATTCCACACTGTTCAAGCACTTGTTAATCAAAAAAGTGTACTTTTGCCCAACAAAACCCACCGATGATTAGGCACCAACCAAATCGCCTGCTGGTCTCACGAATGTCCGATGACATTCTTCGCGAAGACACTCGCGATCCGCGGAGACCCATGAATCCCCTCGCGGGGATTCGGGCTACGCATCGGATCACCCACGGCTACAGAGAGGCATCCCCTTACGGGGATGGGGTTCTGTTCGTATTGGAGTGGAACTGTTCCGCCCACTCCCACCCAACTGCTAACTACTCACTGCTAACTTCTAACTCGTCTTACACCTTCTCCGCCAAAGAACGCGACCCGGAAACCGGTTTAAGCTACTTTGGCTCAAGATATTACTCCTCCGATTTGAGTGTATGGCTGAGTGTGGACCCGATGAGTGACAAATATCCGTCGCTTTCGCCTTATACGTATTGCGCTAATAACCCGGTGAGGTGCGTGGATCCGGATGGGGAAGAGATATATGAATTTGATGAAAACGGGAAATATCTTCGAACGAGTGGGGATAAAGGGAGTCCCGATCAAATAGCAATTATAAAAGAGAATGGGGAAATAACAATGAGCCAAGCTTACCAGCATGGAACAATTCAATTAGGATTAAAAGGCACTGTGAATCAAAAAGATGGAACACCTGTCGATGTTCAATCCTTAAATATCAAAGGCGATGCACAAGCATTGGATTGTTTCAAGTTTGTGGCAGATAATTCAAAAAGTGAATGGTCTTTAGTACGTGTTGGATCTTTTGATGGAGTAAGAGGATTAAATTATCTATCAAGTTCTCAGGAAGTTGACCACAATGCATCCACTAATCTTCTTAACGGGACAAAACTCGTGATTCGAGAACATTGGCATTCTCATCCCGATGGAATTATGACCCCATCGAAAACAGATTATGATGCACACAATAGTCTTTTTGATTATAAATATATTAGGACGGATATGACAGGCTATGTACCTACCTTTATCTATTCTCATGGAAGACAGAGGCAATATAGCCCATTCTTAAAAATGTTAGAAGACAATTTTACAAATGCATGGAACGAATGGAGAAAGGAGGCACAATGGTGAAAAGTAGTTCTATGATTATACTGGCAGTGCTATTTATGGCTCATTTCTCTTGTTTTGCTCAAACGTTTAGTTTTAAACAAGTTAAGACTGATGATATATGTCTGAACCAGTTAATGGCAAACATCACAAGCGTAATTCATGATGGTCAGTGGTGTTGTGATGCTCAATGTCATGTGTTGTCTATTAAGAAGTTTGGCACGGATACTATGTTGGAAATTCATTCTTTTGACACATACGGTATATATAATACGTTATTAAATCAAGAATTATTTGGTGTTTGTTTACTATTTAATCACGAGTTTTACGTTGACACCTCTTTTGCCAAATCATTCTATATCACAGACAATACTTTCAAAAAAAAGTACAATCGCAAGATTGTGGAAGAACAGAGCTTATCTATCAATGATTGCTATCACTATTGGCTGTTTAAGAAAAATTTTTGTGGAATTGACCTTTATAAATCCTGGATTATGGAAGATTTTAAGGGTTGGTATAACTTAGAGTTGAATCCAAAATGCTTTTGCAATTATAAAAAGATGTCTGTAGAACTGATAGAAGAGGAACCGGAAGATATAGATATTCCCCACCAATGACCCGCCACGAACCATATTCTCCGTATATTTCCGCAGACCCCATACGTGTGGATCCGCACGATCCGTGGAGCCCCATGAATCCCCTCTCGGGGATTCGGGCTACGCATCGGACCACCCTCGGCTACAGAGAGGCATCCCCTGACGGGGATAGTCCGCCGTTCCGAATCACCGCCACGCATCCCGTTGTCCCCCAACCAATTATGAATTGTGAATCATGCATTATGCATTGTTACACCTTCTCCGCCAAAGAAAAGGACTCCGAAACCTAAAAACAAGAAACCATGGAAGGGAATTCACGAGACGATAAGCTACTAAATGTACTGAGACGATTTTATGTTGCGTTGTGCAATTTGAGTGGGCGGAACGTATTGAATAATGTTGTACTTTTGCACCCTTAAAAGATTAAAGTAGATTATCATGAGATTAGACTTTTTAGGCGCAACCGAAGAGGTCACCGGCAGCAAATTTTTGCTGACAACTAAAGACGGTATCAAGATACTGTTGGACTGCGGTATGTACCAAGGCAAGGGTTTGGAGACCGATGCCATGAACCGCGATCTGGGCTTCGACCCGACCAAGATCGACATTGTGCTGCTCTCGCACGCGCATATCGACCACGCCGGGCTTATACCATATATATATAAGTTAGGATTCCGCGGCAAAGTGTTCTGCACGCCCGCCACCCGTGACCTCTGCGCCATTATGCTCGCCGACTCTGGAAGAATCCAAGAAGCCGATGCGCGGCAGTTCAACAAGAAGACCGATCGCGTGGGCAAGACCCCCATCGAGCCGATCTACAACGAGAAAGACGCCGTGGAGTGCATGCGACTCTTCATCAGCATCCCCCGCGGGCTGCACTTCAACATCACCCCGACCGTGGCCATCGACTTCATCGACAGCGGCCACATGCTCGGCAGCAGCGCCATCTACCTCACCTTCAAGGAGGGGCGCAAGACGCGCACGCTCTGCTACACCGGAGACGTGGGCCGCTACGACAAGCGCATCCTGCCCGACCCGGAGCCGTTCCCCTACGCCGACTACATTATCACCGAATCCACCTACGGCGACCGGCTGCACTCCACGTTGGACGAGGCCGACAAGGAGTTGATGCTCGTGGTGCGCGACGCTTGCGCGAAACGCAAGGGCAAGCTGCTGATTCCGTCGTTCGCCATCGGCAGGACGCAGGAGATTGTCTATACACTGCATAGGTTGAAGCTCGTCGGCGACCTGCCCGACATCGAATGTTTCGTCGATAGTCCGCTTGCATGCTCCGCCACCAATCTGTTCCGTCTTCACGATGATTGTTTCAACGAGGAAATGCGCACGTTCATGCAAGAGAATCCGGATCCATTCGGTTTTGAAAACCTCAGTTACGTGCGCACCATCGACGATTCCAAGGCCCTGAACGAGCATAACCGTCCTTGCATCATCATCTCCGCCTCCGGCATGATGGAGGCAGGGCGTATCAAACATCACCTGGCCAACAACATCGAGAATCCGAAGACCACCATCCTGTGCGTGGGCTACTGCGCCCCGACCACGTTGGGCGCGAAAATCATGCGCGGCGACGAGAAGGTCTCCATCTTCGGCAACGAGTACAAGGTGCGTGCCACGCTCGCCCGCATTGATGCCTTCTCCGGTCACGGCGACTACAGCGAACTTATCCGTTACCTCTCCTGCCAGAAAGGGAACAAGAAGTTGAAGAAGATCTTCGTCGTACATGGCGAGAACGATGCCCGTGATGCCTACGCGAAACATTTGAAGGATGCTGGTTTCAAACAGGCGTATGTGCCGAAATTCCGGGAATCTATTGAGTTGAGTTAAGTCGTGTGACGTAAGACGTGTGATATTAGGACAATAATCACAAGTCACAAATCACAAGTCACAAATCAAAACAATGCCCAAACTAATCACCATCCTCCTCCTCTTCTGCCTCTGCGCCACGGCTTTCCCCAACGGCGATCCCGTGGCGGTGACATCGGCGATCACCCTTTCGTCGTCGCCGGTGGCGGTGCACGTGCCGGAGGTGCAGATGCTGAACGAACAGGTGCTGTTCGTTCCCAACGGGAAATACACGGAGGTGACGGTCCGCTATCTGCTGCACAACCAGTCGAAAAAGGATTTCAAAAATCTTCCTTACGGTTTTCCGATCGACTATTACGGTACGGGCGAATCGCAGTGGGGATGGCTGAACGACTTTACGGAAAGCCGTCAGATGGTGGGCTGGCGCGACGATTACGTGCAGAACGTGACCTTCTCGCTGGATGGCAGGCCATTGCCTTGGCAATGTTCGAAAGACACCATCCTCAAACCGGCCGAAAAAGTTCTCGCATTTGATATTAGAGTAGATTTGGAGCCGGACAGTGCGGATGGCTATTCCCAAAAACTCATCCAGAAGTTATATAAAGAATACGGTGAAGATATCTATTCTTACTCTCACGCCGTCTCTCGCCGCTGGTTCTACACCCGCCTCGACATCCCCGCTGGACAAGTGGTGATGCTGGAAGTGCATTATAAGGTGGAGCATTTCTATCAGGAGGGGTTGACGGATCATTCTGATTATTTTGAGAACCGTATATTACATTACTATTGTGACGGATCGTTTTCGTATGACTTCGCCCCTGCTTCCTATTGGGGCAATGGCAAGGCGCAGCGTTTCGTGGCAGAACTGGACGCTTCCCACATCGAGATTCTTTCCGATGAATATTATTTCAGAGGATTAGCCAGAAAACATTCCGGCATTCAAGGCCTTAATATGAAAAAAGTGACCAAAGACCTTTGGCGTTACGAGGCCACGGATTTCGATTTTGCCACGGCAAAGCCTTTTGTAGTGGATTTTTGGTCGCAAGAAGCCACCCAGCCCATTGCCAAGATCTTGAACCATCGCATTGATCCGAAGAATTACACCTTCATATTCTCCGGTGAGGATCCAAAGTATCCAGCAAAGAACCTCAGCGATGGCGATCTCTCCACCGCTATGGTGCTGCGCCCCGACTCTACAGGTGCCTACTACCTCACCATTCAGTTGAAAGACACTAATTTCATTCCCGATGGGGTCGTCATTTATAACGGATACTGCAAAAACAGGGAGGTGTGGCGGAACAATAGTCGAATTGGAACAATTGAAGCAAAAGAAATCATTAAGACACAGCTATTTAACAACTACTATAAAAAATGGTATTTCCAAGAGGATGAATATAACTTGTATGGAGATTGGGCGACTTTGCCACCCCGTGAACCCCGAGCATTCGATTGGCAAAACCTGACCAACAGTGCTATCGTGGTGAAGGCAGGACGCGGACAATATTGGGAACATTTCGAGGGTTATAAGATCAGCATCAAAATCCTCGAAATCACCTCCGGACAGAAATACAATGATCTTTGTGTTTCGGAAATCATACTGGTGGGTAAGGAAAGAACAAGATAGCTTGAAATTTTGTATTTTTGCCACGTTAAATAATACTTGTAACGATGAAATACCCGCTTGGAATACAGTTCTTTCAAGGTCTCCGCGAAGACGGCTACGTATATGTGGACAAAACTCAGTTTGTCCATCAGTTGGTGTCTTCTGGCAAGTATTACTTTCTCTCGCGCCCGCGACGGTTCGGGAAAAGTTTGCTGATATCCACGTTCCGCGCATTCTTTGAGGGTAAAAAAGAACTCTTTGACGGCTTGGCTATCCATGATTTGGAAAGAGAATGGACGAAACACCCCGTTTTCCACTTAGATTTGAATGCTCGGAGTTATTCTGACCGGAACGCCTTGATAGCAGAACTAAACCGCCATCTGGAGCTGTGGGAGAAAGAATATGGTGACCAATTCAAGGATCGAGCCGTGGAAGAGCGTTTTAGTGCCATCATCCGAGCCGCTGCCGAGCAAACGGGACAGAAAGTTGTTATTTTGGTCGATGAGTATGACAAGCCCATGTTGCAGGCTATCGACAACGAGACGTTGCAAAACGAGTTCCGTACCATCTTGAAAGCTTTCTACGGCAACCTGAAGAATTGTGACGAGTTTATCCGCTTTGCTTTCTTGACAGGTGTGACCAAATTCGGCCAGATGAGCGTATTCAGCGACCTCAACCACCTTACTGATATCTCACTTCTGCCGCAATATGCCGACATTTGCGGTATCACAGAGAAGGAGTTGCACCAATATTTCGATGATGAGGTGGGTAAACTTGCCGTACAGAATGGGACAACAAAAGAGGAAGCCTACGAAACCCTCAAACTGAATTTCGACGGATACCACTTCTGCGCAGATTCACCTGGAATATACAATCCTTTCAGCCTGCTCAAAACTTTGGCTTTCAGAGTGTGTCGTGATTACTGGTTCGAGACGGGAACACCAACTTTCTTGATACATCAGTTACAGAAAACCAACTATCGGTTGGACGACATCACTACAGAAGAGGTCACTGCCGAAATGTTGAATAGCATCGAAAATATGGATGTGAATCCATTGCCACTATTATTTCAGAGTGGCTATTTGACTATTAAAGAATACAGTCGGGAATTTGATACATATAAGTTGGGATTTCCAAACTACGAAGTGGAAAGTGGTTTCACACGCTTTTTGACGAACTATTACTTACCGAAAAAACAAGGTACAGGTTCTTTTTCCGTATCACACTTTGTGAATGAACTCCGTAGCGGCGATATTGACGGCTTTATGCGAAGACTGTCGTCACTGTTCGCCGACGGCAACTATCAAGTGGTGGGCAATCAAGAAATCTATTTTCAGAATACGCTTTCTGTATTTCTCAAAATGTTAGGGTTTTACGTGGATGTGGAACGACATACATCCGATGGTCGTATGGATGTGGTGGTGCAAACGCATGACTATATTTATATACTCGAACTGAAAGTGAACAAGGACGCTGATACTGCCCTCAAACAAATTGAGGAGAAAGGTTATGCCGTTCCTTTTGTCACCGATCCACGCAAATTATATAAAATTGGTGTCAATTTCAACACGGAACGCCGGTTGATTGACGATTGGAAAATTGCATAGATAATTATGAACCAACAAAACATTCTCATCACTGGTGCCGACGGGCAATTAGGCCATTGCCTGCGCGACCTTGCAAAGGAATATCAGGATAAATACCGCTTCTTCTACACAGATGTGGCGGAATTGGACATCACGGATGCAGCCGCAATTGACAAGTACATTATTGATAATCAAATCAACGTTATTATAAATGCCGCAGCTTACACGGCGGTTGACAGAGCCGAGGACGACGAAGGGAACGCTTACCGCATCAACTGCACGGCGGTCGGGAATCTGGCGAAGGCTGCGAAAAAGCACGGACTCATGTTGGTACACATCTCCACAGACTACGTTTTTTCCGGCGAATTGGCCACGCCATACGTGGAGACGGACACACCCGCGCCGAAGTCGGTGTATGGAAGCACGAAATTGGCGGGCGAGCGGGCGATTGTGGAGAGCGGCTGCCGGGCGGTCATCATCCGGACTTCCTGGCTCTATTCCGAATACGGCAACAATTTCGTGAAGACGATGCTGCGGTTGGGTGCAGAGCGGGAGAGCTTGCGGGTGGTGTGTGACCAAATCGGCGGCCCGACCTACGCCGGAGACCTCGCCAGAGTCATTTTCTGCTTGATAGAGAATGGATTAGAGCACCAAGGCGCGGTGTTTTATCATTTCGCAAATGAGGGGGTATGCAGTTGGTTCGACTTTTCGAAGGCCATCATGGAAATAGCCGGATTATCCTGCCGCGTCGAGGCGATTCCAACATCGGAATATCCCGCAAAAGCGCACCGTCCGCCCTATTCTGTGTTCAATTTGAGCAAAACCAAGACGGTCGCAAAGATGAATATTCCTTATTGGAGAGATAGTTTGGTGCTGGCAATCAATAAGTTAAAAGAAAAATAAAAAAAATTACGAGAGAGGATGTAATATTAAAAAAAAGTGTATTTTTGCGCACCTTATTTCTGAAAAAGGAAACGTTCTTTTTTTAGCAAAAAAATCAGCCGTTGTAGCTCAGTGGTAGAGTACATCCTTGGTAAGGATGGGGTCATGAGTT
>CAMJPH010000033.1 GCA_946407715.1 uncultured Bacteroidales bacterium
ACATGGGCCGCAGCCTGGTTACCGTCACAAGTCATAAATTTTTTTTCTGCCATAAATAGTTGTTGTTTAAATTTTTAAGGATAAATTATTAAATTGATTGAAATTATATCTGCGGTAATTCTTCAATGTAGTCTTTAAGCTCGTTTATTATAGAACTGAATTTTTCAGAATTAGGTATTTTGGTTATTTGTACAATCTTCTTTTGGATATTTGATAACGCGCCAGCATCTGTGTGTGCTTTTAGAAAAAGTCTCCAGTTGTTTGCAGGAATGCCAAGTATATCCGTCTGTAAAGTCTCATTGACAAACTCATCCATAATGCCTGTTCTTGCAAGTCTTCCAAAATTATTTCCTCCATCTTGCAATGGTTTGTAGTTTGTTTTGTCACGGGCATTTTCCATATAGGGCTTTATGCCGTCAGGCACTTCCAAGCCTCTTTGGGTTAGTGACAATGGTGTGTCAGTCTGTCTAAGATACACCCAATGTCGCTTGGTTGCCTCGGCTGCTGCTTTGGCCGAATAAACCCACGGTGAAGACAAAACGGGATTTCCGCATACAGCATCGCTGAGGTACCAAGGTACAATGCAGAGCAAATCCCCTTTGTCACAGGCTTCCGATGCTGTCCTGTATCTGAAAGACGGCTCTCCCTCTTTTGACAAAATGAACCAACTTTTCAACTCTATGCCTAACACAATGTTCTTTGTGTCAGTAACCTTGACCAATCTGACGTCTGGAAATGATTCGTTGGAACGAATAAAATGACAGTCTTTCCATGTTCCTTCATCCCATAAATGACGATGCGAGTTCAGGAATGACACAACCTTACTTTCAATCATTGACCCAAGCAGTGTGTTCAAACTGAACAAATCCGTGGCGAGTATTCCAGAATAAGTGTTATCAATTCTACATTCTGCGGGCAATGACGGAAATGTGATAGAGCGAAGGCGTTCTATCAAACCGTATCTAGCATCTCGCTTTTCAATAGAATAGTCTTCCTCTCTGAAAACGGGCAATGACGATTTGTCAATATGAGTAAACGCTTTCCCGTCGTTCGCCTCTTCAAAAGAAGCATTGATTAATTCTTTATCCTTCTTCATATAGCAGCAATCAATTCTAGTTCAGACAATCTGATACGGGCACGGTTAAAGGTTTCCTCTGAAATTTCTGCAGAGTAACACGAACGTTCCAATTTTCGGCAACAAAGTGCCGTTGTAGCGAGTCCGGCAAATGGATCCCACACCACATCGTGTTTGTCTGATGAAGTGCGAATGATATACTCAATGATAGACATGGGCTTTTGGTTATAATGCACCGACTTATTGCTTTCCGCAACTTTCAATCTTTCTCTGCCGTGCAAAGCCGGTTGGCTCCAAACATTAGTATATCCGTGGATATGGTTCCATTTGGCACGCATTGCTTCCCACAATTCTTCGGTCATCTCATGACCATCAATTGTAAAGTAGGGCCTTCCGCTAACATCACCATACGTATTGGCATAGTCCGAAATCATTTTCATGGCATTGGCAGGCGGAAAATACCAGACATCGTCAGCCGTAAAATACTTCCTCGTAGCTGCATTTTTGACACCGCAGGCCGTATTAGTCTTGTATAGAGGCAGTCCTGTCCGCCCCCACTCCTTCCGAAGCCAAGTTTTAATATTCACTTTATTGCCATCAAAAGTTGTCATACTGACCCGCTTAGTATATCTGACACATATCTCTGTGACCACGGGAGCTTGTCGAATTGTCTTAGAGTTGACGTTGCCGGCAACGTGACCGATACCTTTATTCCAAACAAAAGTCTGCTCATAGTCCCATCCGTTAATTTCCAATAGCTCATGCATTCGCGCCCATCCGAGTTCGGTTCCCCAAAACCAAAGGGTTGTATTCGGTTTGGCATATTTAGACCAAGCAGATACATGTGGAGCATATATTTCGGGAAGCCTTCTCGTATCTTTAGGGTCTCCTGGAAAACCGTTTATGCCGTATGGTCCATCAACAAATATCACTGTCGGAGAGGGCCACGTGTCGTAGCACTCCAAAGAATCTTTGTTCTCCAGAACTATTTTCTCATTGCCTATGATCTGAATATAGGGTACCATATTTCTTTTTTCCAGCAGTTTTCCTTCATCCTAACTATATATCACGGTCATTGATTATCACAATTACACCGCTATTTCTTAATCGCATCCCCCTTTCTCAGAAATCACAGATTGTGATTTCCAATCAGAAACATCCCTGCTAACCACCTCATTGTTAACGTTTTCTGTCTTGCCATTTGAAATTACAAAATGTGATTTCAAATGCTCCCATTCTTGTTCGTTTTCTTATTTCCTCTATATCGATCCTATTTCTTGATTCTAACCATTTGATTATTAACAGTCTTTGATTTTCAACAAAAACCGCGCAAAGGTACAAAAATAATCGTATATAACTAATCAAATGTTATTTTTATTTGGGCGAGCCGGCGCGTAGGAGCCGACGCTTCCCAGCGTCGCAAAAAAAGCATCACCGCACCAACGATGGGAAACGTTGGATCCTCCCGAGCTTTGACCCCTACCGGGGGCTGTGGCGAACAGGATTCGCACCGTGCTACTTTTTTGTTAAGCTATGCAAAACTTATGTTTTTTTTCATAAGACCATAGTGATTCCTTTTATCATTTCAGCAATTTCCTATTCCCCACCTTCTCCAGCACGGCCATCAAAAAGAATATCTCTTGCAAAACTTAATGCCACGCCGTTGTTCGACATTGCGAAAAGAAGCATCAAGTTCTGTTCTAAAGCCGAAACACGCGGGAACTTGTCCGACACAATGATGTGACAACTCACATTAACGCTTGCCGTGAAGTTTACGCTTGCACTGTTGGAAGCCAATCTCTCTTCAAATAAGTGCAATGCCGCTGTCAGTTGGTTGGTTGCCTTTGTGTAGGTCGCCTCTATTGCGCTATATGAGTTGCCCTGTGCCTGGTCTTTGAATTCCAAGAATACAAACTTCTGCTCATCAAACACAGCTCCATCTGCCATTCCTCCAACCCTTTGCTTAATGAGCTTTTTGTCTAACGGCAACAACACAATCTCATTGTTGTTCGGATTGGTACACAAACAGCAACGATAAGAATCCTCCCCCCGCGTTGAAATGCAGGTACCTTCAGCATCGTCAACAATCATAAATTGACTGTCGTGCGACACCTCAATACTATCAAGAACTCCAGGATTGTACCCTCTGAAAGCACTTGCCAACTTGAGTTTTTTTACGGCATCTGGTATATAATCGGGCAAACTCATTTCTGGAGTGTTTTCAAATATAGTTGATACAACTTGTTGAAATCACTGCCTATAGCATCCGATACCACATCCAAGTAATTAACAGAGACCAAACCTGTCCTGTTGTCTTTTATGGACTCGCAATACGTCTCTCCTCCTAAAGAAAAAACAGAAACATTATCGCTGTTCATGCGGAACTGCGGAGCAACAATATCGTTTACCTCATCTTTGATTCCATCCGTGTTTGACAGTTTGTCCGCCAGCATGCTGACATTCAACGCGGATAGCAAATACGGACTATGTGTGGTGACTACCATATACGAGCATTCGTCACTACTTGCTATAGAGATAAGTCTGTTCAGGATCTCTCTTTGGTTGGTGGGGAACAGATTCTGCTCTGGTTCCTCCACAACGTAGGTGTCAAAACATCTCTTTTCACGAGCGTAGTCGGAAACCATCAACATGGGCAAGGCCGATTGAATGCCAGATGAACATTCTTCCAATGAAATGTGTTTATCAACATCGCCCAAAACAGAGATACACTCCGATCCATGATTCTTGTCATATTCTACACCCAAAAAAGGTGCATTATATGAAGGAAAATGATTTTTTGCACGTTCAAATAGAGACAAGTATTCCAATAGGATGTTAGGAATAGGTATATTCGACAGAACAATGTTTGCTAAAGACGATGAAACAGCACCCGCCAAATTGCGCTCTGCGGGTATGTAACACGCATATCTGAGGTTAGCTCTCAGGAAATTCAAATTATCCTTTATGGACTTGTCAATATTCCGACTCTCTACGATATCTAAACCCAAATCAATTACATTCTCGGAATAAGAAGAACTTATTAACATTTTACAGAAATCGTAAATCTCTTCTTGCGAAAAATCACTAATTGATATACTGAATCTGCTGTCTCGATAGAATATATTGACATCATTTCTTCCATGGTATTCTATATATGAGTCTGAAGCAAAATAATTTGCAATCCCCATCTTTTTGAATTCAGACAATGGATTATTGTTTTTGCAAACACTTATCCACCAGTAAATGTCTGAAAAAATTGTTAGCAACTTGGCGAAAGTACTTTTGCCCACGCCTTGAGGTCCAATAAAAACCATAAGCTTTGACAATTCAATGTCAATGTCCTTTATTGGTCCAAAGTTGTGTATCTTGATTCTGTCCATATTCGTGTATCTTGATATTATGGCGACGTAAAGTTATTTGTCGATATATTCAGCCATCGGGGAAGAGGGCGTGACAGGATAGATAGCGGCGACTTCGCTGAACATGTAGGCAACATGGGCCGCAGCCTGGTTACCGTCACAAGTCATAAATTTTTTTTCTGCCATAACTTGATTATAAATTCTTAATTGGTTGATTATTAACAGTTTTTGATTTTCAATAAAAACCGCGCAAAGGTACAAAAATATTCGGATATAATAACACAACCTACTTGCTAAAAACAATTATTGCTTAAACGTTTGAGGATTGATTATTAGAATTGAAATATTTGATTTTATAAATTAAGTCATTATTGCAAATACAATCAGTAATATTGGGCATATAAAGTGACAGTCTATGTGTAAGTGTTTGGTATTCTTTTATTAGAGAAGGTAATTTGGTCAAGAAATCATTAATAAGAAACAAATAGTGAGTATCTTTATTGTACTTTTCCATTACTTCATTTCTTATTTTATTAGTTTCCTCTTGGTTAATAATACAGTAATCGTCCTCGTCTCTCCCTTGACAATTGTAGTAATCCTTTTCTTCATGCAAATTTGTTAATTGGATGAGATATGGATCCTTACTATATGAATACCAATATTTTATTATGAAGAATGAATCATCTCTACCTGGGCGACACTGGAAATAGCCTTCAGAGCCTGCAATAAATAATTGTAGGTTGTCTTCAATATTGAAGTTTAGTATATATTCTTTTATTCTTTCGAGTTTACCACAGACGTATTCAAAAGACATACTTGGTTTTATTAAAAAGAGTTCTCGATGTTCCGCATAGCAAGAAAGCAAACTTTCAGGTCTTCCATTATAGAAATCCAAAGAATACGTCCGACGATAACAAATTGATTTGTTTATGTAGTCTATTTGTGGATAATTGGCCGAAATCCAATTCCCATCTCTAATGATATACGGCATGCCGTGGACAATCTGATCCCATTCTAAATCACAATGACAATAACTGTCTTTCCTTTTTCTCAAAGAGATTTTCTGACCTCTCTCGTCAATGCTTAAAAGCTTAAAATTATCCAGCGGACAAATATGCATTATTTCAAAGGGCTCTTTGTCTTCGTAAGAATCCTTGATAAAAGACACAATTGTTTTAGCAGCATAAAAAAGAGTTACCTTCTTTTTAAAATAATAGATCCACGTTTTGTTTGTTCTGTCTTCTCTATAACAAACAATGCCAAACTCTTCTCCCTCTTTGCATTGAACAATATATCCTATACCAAGAAACCCTTGTTCACTTGGTATAAAGTTGTAATCACTGAAATCTTTTGTTGGCATTGGTTTATATTTATTAAACGTTCACTATTTTCAAAAACATATCACGTTTACGTTCCCATATCGATTCGGATATTGATGATAACCCAAACAATTTAGTGAGTTTCTTCTTTAACTCGTTTAATCGCGCTTTCGCATCATGGGAATCGACTTTAATATAGATTGTATTAGCTCCAACCACACCTTTCATATTATCTTTTTGCATGTCTTTTGTGAGAATGGAACAATAATTCGTTTTTAACGCCCATGCTGCTCCCATTTCGTTCAAAGAAATTGGACTTTCGTAATAACGAGGTGATTGAATAAAAATAACAAACAGTTCATATTCATCAAATAGTTTATGTAAACTATCGAAAATGTCTTGACTAAGCCCTATCCAATAGTCTGGGATTGAACTACAGAATAAATTTGTATCGTTAAAACCTAAACTCTCCAAAAGGGAAACGAAAGCCTCTACGAAATCCTTGTCTTTAGACGAGTGACTAATAAAGACAAGTGGTGTTTTGCCATTTTGATTTTTGCTTTGAGGTAGTTTTAGTTTTTGTTTTAATTTGTCGGCTTTTATCAGTGCTTTTAAGCTTGCTATACAATGTTCTAACTCTGATTCTAAATTTTCACGAAATTTATGGTAATGATTCTTGTTCCCTATATGTTTTTCAAAATCGTGGACTTGTCTCGAGTCTTCTCCATATAGTCCTCTCAACAGTTCTAAAGTCTCTATTTCCCAGGCATCAGATTCAATAGATAACGGTCGAGTTAGGCTCTCATCATAGTTGATAAGACCAGCCACAATACCACTAGGTTCTCCGTCTGGTATTGTTAAGGTTCGTTGAAGTAGGCTATTAGCAACTTCGATTTGATTAGTTAATATTTCTTCTGTTTGAGACATCCTATTTTGCAATAAAAATATTTCAACATTTACCCGTTTCCCCTGCCTCTTCAAAAACAATCATTCGTTATCTCAATTTTTCACTCTTATATCTTCGTTGTTCCCTCTGTTTTCGAATATCACAGATTGTGATTTCAAACGTTCCCATTCTTGTCTGTTCTCTTCTTCCCTTAATGTAAATCCTCTCTTTCAACAGTAATTGGTTGATTATTAATGGTTTTTGATTTAAATAAAAACTGTGCAAAGGTACAAAATTATTCGGATATAAACATACGATTGTTGTTGTCCTAAAAATCTGCATTTCGTGCAAAAACCGCTCGACAAAAATCTGCATTTCGTGCAACGGAAACGTCACGAAGCCGGGTAAAACACGTAACTATTGTCCTTTGCATTGTAAGGCTCCATAACCTTCCTGCTGGTGCAGGTGGCCTTTGGTTCGCTCTTTCCGCTTACCTGTTCTTAGCGTTGCATGGCATTCTGACGCTTATACCTGCGAGATAGCAAGTTGCGTGTCTCCGACACGCTGGTACACGCGCATTGTCCGCACACCCCACATTGCGGCATAACGGCCTTTTGGCCGACCTTATCAAATCCGTGGCAAAAACATATGCATCGAATATCTGTCCGTTGTAAAACACACCTTCCAAAGGTGGCAATTCGGTACGGACAAAGAATTCAATAGTTTCTAACCTGTTCCACCCTATATGTATGGAAATTTCAAAAATGTTACATCACACACAAAAAAATTTATTTAGTTGAAATACAGGAACAGAAAACCAAACTCGTTATGGGTCTTTTTGTGATATTGTTTTAACTTTTCAAAAAATCGGGTTTGGGGAAATCCGATGGCGACTCTTCTACTATCGTAATTCTCATCTCTGCTTTCATTTTCGCAATGGTACAGGTAGTTATAACAGTCCTTATGGGAATATTCCATTTTTGCCACATATCTCTCAACGGGGATTTCTCCATTTAGAAAAGCATCCTTTTGAACATCAAGGAAAGAACTGTCTGTAATATGCCAAATACAAACGTGTCCGAAATAGTTCAATGTTCTGCCAACTCCTATGTTCCGCTCGGAAGGATAGCCGAACAGTTCAATCAACTGTTTGATGGCTTCGTAGTTTGAGCTGTCTGTTTGTCTGATGATTTCTCGTCGCTGTTGTGCTTTTTTGCTTTGGGGTCTATGAAGCAGAGAATATACGTTGCCGCTTCTTGCCATTTGGTCTATACTATTCAATGAATCCAAAGCTCTCTTGTACGGCATATTAAGATGGCTCAAGTATTCTTTCCTGTAGTTATCCTTTTCATTTTCAATAATATGCCATTGCTTTATTGGAAAAAATCTTGAAAAAACAGTCCTGTTGTTTTCAAATGTGGTGAATTCCGCCCCTTGTTTCAGACAGCGTTCCATCAAGATGAACAGTGTTGCCGTGTCATCCCCAATGGCGGCACAAACCGCCGCATTGTACAAATCTTTCGTGAAGGCGTAGTCAACAATGGCTATCGCCTTTACGTAGATACTTAACGCGTTTTGGTAGTCCTCATCCAAGATTGCTTCTTCAGCTTGCACAACCAGTTGATGGTAAGCGATATATGGTTGTTGAGGTTTTTGCGCGGACACGACAAGAATCATCGCACAAAAGACAACGGTCAAAGCCATCGGCTGCAATATGTTTCGCTTGCGTATCATTATGTCGCGAAAGTACACTTTTTTTTTCACTACTCACAAAAATCTGCATTTCGTGCAAAAACCGCTCGACAAAAATCTGCATTTCGTGCAACGGAAACGTCACGAAGCCGGGTAAAACCCGCAACTATTGTTCTTTGCATTGTGGGACTCCGCAATCGTCCTGCTGGTGCAGGCGGACTCTGGTTCGCGCTTTCCGCTTACCTGTTCTTGGTGTTGCACGGAATCCTGACGCTTTTACCGGTGAGAGAGTGAGTTGCGTGTCTCCGACACGCTGTCCTCGCGCATTGTCCGCACACCCCACACTGCGGCCTAACGGCCTAATGTGGGGTTATTGAAATATCGTGCCTTTGGCACGCTTTGTGCGATTCGTCAAAAACAGCATCACCCCGTCTCACATAACGAGACGTTTGGATTGCCCAATCTTCACGCCGACAGGAAAACGATCATCGCATCGGCAAGTTTCTCTGGCTTCATCCTATACCGGTTTTAAATGTTTCTTCTAACCTGTTCCACTCTATAAGTATGGAAATTTCAAAAATGTTACATCACACACAAAATTTTTTTTTCAGTTGAAAAAAAAGAAAACCATCAGCCATCGTACAAGCATACACATGAAATACCTTCGGGAAGGGAAACACTATGCCTACAATGAGAAGAGTGGAAGAATGCGGGCGGAACCCTACACCGCCCTCTTCGGAGTCAAACGTCCATAAGCGATTAAGGATGCTTGTAAATAGGAAGCGACCGGCGTGTGTAATCCATGTTGCAAACAAATGCCTTCTCCAGCATATAATAGCTTTTATACACATCTCCAAACAGACCTGTCAAACTGGCCCTTTCACCAGGCACCCATGCCATCAATTCGTCAATGGACTCTGAATTATGGGTCAACAAATATATTTCTCCACAAGAATAACACTTACTTTTCCTTGGATTCAGCTTCACACCGTTCAGAAAAACAGTTTCCGGCAATGCCGAAAATATCGGCTCTTGCCCAGGAATCTCAAGCACCAAGTACATTGTCGGCACTATGCTGGACATGTAGTACAGCGGTGTTTCTTTCACAAAAAGCCTGGCAGGGAAGACGGCGGCTGCCTGCAGAGCTATACTTTCTCCAGAAGCCAGAGAACCAATACCCGGCATCACATTGAAATCGTGCGAGGCTGGATTATACAAATACATTTTTTTCCATCCGGAACCCATTTCATAAAAGTACATGGCCAACCTGACATTGTCAGCACCGCCATAGACCTCATCGCCAAAATATAGAACAGCATCACTCGTATTGGTCAATTCGGCTGTTATATTGACAGATACGTCTGACATGACCGTACCCGGATACTCACACAAAATTCCCGGATCGGTTTTATGATTAGTCCAGCTGTTAAGATTGTTAACGCCGAGTGTGTTAAAGTCCAATGACACCTGCGCTTCGCACTTTACTGAAAAGGAGCAGCAAAGCAGCAATAACAAAGAGAGTGAGCGGATTTTTTTCATATTCAAAATTTTAGTCAGTTTGTAATTATAAGCAGAACTGTGGTGGCAGAAAACAGCCAAATAATAACACATTTCCCACAGACCTACTTCTCAAAATATTCAAACGCATCCACAATATCCAGATATACCCCGTCGAAGCCGACGGCGAGGATGCGGTTGAGGTAGCTGTCGCCGGAACCGCAGATGATCTCCTGCCACGCGGGATCCCAGTAACGGACCTTGTAGTTGCCCCGCCACTCAGGGTTCTCACGGGCCAGCCACGCCGGTTTGTCGCGCTTCCACTCCGACTGCCAATAGTAACGGTAATCCTCCGCCTCGCCAATCGACATATAGCAGATAACCAGCCTCTTACCGCCGTTCGCCTTATGCTTCAGCCGTTCCACCTCAGCCGCCGTGAATGCCATGTCATCTTCGAAAAACAGATCCAGGATGAGGAGATCATAGTTGGTGGCGGAAACGGCATCCAGAAATGCTGCCTTACTGGAAAAGCGTTCGCAATTAAGAAGATACAGGAAATTCTGGGCATCGCTCAGACGGACGATGTCCTGCGCGTTCTCGTGCGTGGGCGCACCGGAGGGAATGACGTCCAGCTCGCGGCTCGGAGCGGCGAAGGAGACAAAACCCTCCGCGTCGCAACGGCTGCGGGCGCCGGCCACATACTCCGAACGGGAGCAGTAGTCGGTCACGAGGATGCAATTCCCCGTCTGCTTCGAGCGGCGGAGATACGACAACAAATAGTCCGTTTCGGCTGCGGGCGTGGGCTCGTCATCGCGCTCGTACCCGTAGAAGAGGTCCTCCTGTCCGTGACCGTCGATGGCGGCCAAATAGGTGGCGGCGAGCTCCGCATTGGCATCCTCGCCCACGGTCACCAACTCGATGCCGTTTTGCGGGATCACGATGAAATCAGGATGTTGCGACCGCGCTGTTTCGCTGATGCGCACCACAAAATCGCGCATCGCCTGCCGGTAGTCGTCGCAGGGAACCACCTCCGTCCGATTGCAGGCGGAGGTGAGCAGGACTGCCAAAAGGAGCAGTCCGCATGTCCTAACATATTGGTTATTCGTAAACATGCTGCAAAAATACATTTTTTAATGGTTATGGGTTATTGAAGCTTGGCCAACTCAAAGTCTGTTTAAAAACACAGGTATGAAATTCAACATTCTTCATTATTTCGTACTTTTGCCGCTACGTCTGAAAAGCGAAGATGTGTTATAACCTATTGTGAATTAGAAAAATAAAAATAGTACCATTATGAAAAGAAACCGAATTGTTATTTTGTTCATCGCATTTTTTGCGGGAATTTTATCACATGCCAACGCGCAAGCCCCTTATAAAAACGGCATCGGCGTATCTGTCGGCAACATGCAGGCTTTGACCTTTAAAACCTTCGGTGGCAATCACTTTGCCTTCCAAGTGGATTTGGGCACCAAATACATCACCACGAACGGCAGGTTCAAAAACATTGACCTCAACGGGGTGAGTTTCTGGACGCTTGAGCTGAACCCCAACATCATGTTCGAGGGCCGTCTGGCCGGAAACCTGTACGGTTTGGTAGGTCTTGGTGCCAGCATCGGTTACTGTTGGAACACCATCCAATACCAAGGGATTTTTGGCGTCTGGCACACTCGAAGCGACTTCGGGAAGTGCGGTGCCAACGGCATCTTCGGGATGGAGTACAAGTTCAAAGCACCGCTGGCCATGCAGCTCGACTTCCGCCCAGGCTACGGATGCCTGTTTGCCGAACATTACGACGCTCACTATTTCGACTGGAGTGTGAATCTCGGGGTGCGGTACACTTTTTAATCAAAAGATACGGATACGACATTAAAACAATCCTGTCATTATGAAAAAAATTAGCATCCTCACTCTGCTCATCGCCTTTTTCACGGGCATCTCGTTCCATGCTAACGCACAAGCTCCCTATAAGGAAAGCATCGGTCTGACCCTTGGTACCTCGCAGGCCTTTTCCTACAAAGCCTTTCCCACCAACCATTTCGCCATCCAAGTCGATTTGGGCTCTAAGTACTGCTACGTCTATGGTTCGCATCTGTGGTCGGTGGATATCGCCCCGAACTTCATGTACGAGGGACGGCTGTACAAAGGTTTGTACGGGTTCGCTGGCCTGGGCGGCAGCATCGGCTACAACTGGCAACCTTTCTACTACATCATCGGCTTGGAACCGGGCGATGCTGGTTATAACCCGAACCCGAATCCGGGTGACCCGAATCCGAATTCTGTTACCCGACGGAGCGTCCACAACTGCAAGGCCGGCGCAAACGGCTTCTTCGGACTGGAATACAAATTCGACATCCCTCTTGCCATGCAGCTTGACTTCCGGCCAGGCTATCGCTGCATCTTCGCCGTCAACAAGTTTACTGATCACAAGTTCGACTGGGGTCTGAATTTCGGAGTGCATTACACGTTCTGAAATTAGTTGTTCTGAAATTCAATAAACTTGTACTTTAATACGAAAAAAAAGATTTCTCATTTTGTTCATCGCGATTCTCGCGGGCGAAATGTTTCATTCAACCACCCAGGCTCCTTATAAAACGGCATCGGTTAGGTGCAGTTCATGTAGCCGCCTTCAGTGTCGTACAATATTCTTCACAATAATAGCTTAAGTTGTGAAATTTTTTTACCTTTGCACTTTCAAATTAATCAAGCAAATGAGTAAGAAAATCAACCTTTTGTGCATCGCTTTGATGCTGTTCGCCTTTGGCTCCCGTGCCGATGAAGGTATGTGGCTCCCCTACTCCATCAATGGCCAGAATCTGGCTGATATGCAACGACTTGGCTGCAAGCTGACGGCCGAACAAATCTTCAGTTTCAACCAACCCAGCCTCAAGGATGCCATCGTGCAGTTCGGCGGCGGCTGCACTGGTGAGCTGATTTCCCCTGAGGGACTGCTGCTCACCAACCACCACTGCGGACTTTCCTATGTGCAATCCCATGCTTCCGTGGAGCACGATTACCTACAAGACGGGTTCTGGGCTCGCAGCAAGGCGGAAGAGCTCCCCAACGAAGGACTTACCGTCTCTTTCCTCGCCTACATTGAGGATGTCACCACGGCCATCCTGAAAGGTGTCACCGACGATATGTCCGAGGCCGACCGTGCCGCGAAGATTTCGGAGAACGGCAAGAAGCTGACCCTCGAACGCAAAGGCAAACGCGATGTGGAGGTGGAAATCGTGCCGTTCTACCACGGCAACCAATACATCTTGTTCGAATACGATGTCTATAGGGATGTCCGCCTCGTGGCCTGTCCGCCGTGGGGTATCGGCAAGTTCGGTGCCGACACCGACAACTGGACATGGCCGCGCCACAAGGGCGACTTCTGCATCTTCCGTGTCTATGCCGCTCCCGACGGCTCTCCCGCCAAGTACAGCAAAGACAATGTCCCCATGAAATCGAAGCATTTCCTGCCGATTTCGCTGAAGGGAGTGCAACCCGGCGACTACACGATGATTCTCGGCTATCCCGGCAGCACCGACCGCTACTCCGCCTCCGGCGCCGTGAAGAACGTCATTGACCTCGAAGGGCCCGCCATCGTGGATTGCCGTACCACCAAGTTAGAGCAGTACCGCAAGCACATGGACGCCGACCCCGCTGTCTTCATCCAATATGCCTCCAAACAGGCCAGCGTCAGCAACTATTGGAAATATTACATCGGTCAGGTGAAACAGCTGAAGCGCAACAAAGTGTATGAGAAACGTTTGGAGCAGGAGCAGGCTTTCCGTCAGTGGGCCGCGCAGGATAAAAACCGCAAAGCCAAATATGACGGCATCTTTGATGAGATGGACAAGTATTGGGACTACCAATCACAGTTCACCAAGGCTTTGATCTATTACCGTGAGGCGGGATGGCGTGGCGGCGAGGCTGTCGCTTTTGCGATGAAATTCAGAGCGTTGAATTATGCCCTTGAAAAGAAGGCGCCGCAGGAAAAAATCGACGCGTCCATCAGGAGCCTGAAATCTGCCGCAAAGGACTTCTTCAAGGATTACAACAAGCAACTGGACCGCGACGTGACGATTGCGCTGCTGAACCTTTTCTACAAAAATGTGGACCGCAACATGCAGTGTGGCTCCCTCCGAAAAGGAGACAAGACGGGCGGAGATTTCACCGCTTTTATGGACAACGCCTTTGCAAAATCCATTTTTGTGGATGCCGACAAACTGAACACATGGTTCGACCGTCCGAAATCGCTTTCGAAGGACCCGATTTTCGCGTTGATGCTGGATATTGTGGAAACCTACATCGAACTCACTAACGTTGCCAACAAAGTGAACTGCAGCCGTGCCGACCGTCTCTACATGGAGGGCTTAATGGAGATGCAGAAAGACCGCAACTTCTATCCGGATGCCAACTTCACCATGCGCCTCACCTACGGCAGCGTGCAGGACTGCCAGCCGGCGGACGCCATCACCTACAACTACATCACCACCCTCGACGGTGTAATGGCCAAGTATAAACCCAGCAACTGGGAGTTTGACGTGCCGCAAGACCTCATCAAACTGTGGGAAAACCACGATTACGGCCGCTATGCCGACAAAAACGGTGATCTGGTCGTCAACTTCATCACCACCAACGATATTACGGGAGGTAACTCCGGCAGCCCCGTCATCGATGCGCAAGGCAACCTCATTGGACTCGCCTTCGACGGCAACTGGGAAGCCATGAGCGGTGACATCGCTTTCGAAAATGAAGTCCAGCGCACCATCTGCATGGATATGCGTTACCTGCTCTTCATCATCGACAAGATGGCCAACGCCCAGAACCTGATGCAGGAGCTGAAGATTGTGCAGTGATGGTCATGCGAGCACAGATAATACATCTTTGCCTGCTATTTCTGCTATTGGTTGGGAGTGCAAGGGCGCAAACAGACTCGCTGCCTGCAAAAAAAGTCCGAAATTACGACTGGAAACTCAGCGACTACCTTCAAATTCACGGTTTCGTTGACACGCAATACGACTACACCCGGCAACGAGAGGATGACGGCAGCTTGTCACAGCACAGTGTAATAATGCTACGCCGCGCTCGTTTCGATTTCTCAGGCAAATTCCATCCGATGCTTGACTTCCGCTTGCAGGCCGACATGGCTTTCACGCCGCGCCTGCTTGATGCGTGGCTGCGTGTGAAATTCTGCAAATATGCACACCTTTGGGTTGGGCAAATCAAGACCCCCTATACGATGGACAACTTTCTGTCTCCGTTGGATTTGGAGTTCATGGAACTGTCGCAATCGGTAGCGGCTTTGGCGGGTTTCTTGGACATCTCCGGCATCCCCGAATATGCCAACGGGCTGGAAATCGGAATGATGCTTTCGGGAACACTGGCCGACTACAAGCGCGGCGACGAACGGATTCCCATTCTAAATTATTATGCCGGTATATTTGGCGGTGCAGGCATCAACATCCGAAAGGACAATATGAGCAAAGATTTCTCAGCCCGACTGGACTTCTATCCTTTCGTGAAAAATTTCCGTTTGTCAGGTTCTATCTATTACGGCAACTATCCGCTTTTCCCTGAACGCAATGCTCCGCGCAACCGTTGGTCTTGCGGTGCAGAATATTTAGGGAAACACTGGACAGCTCGGGCGGAGTATCTTCAAGGCACCACAGGTGTTGCCGAAGATGACCCGAAAACCGTCGATTCAATATATTTGGTTAAAACCCAAGGACTTTACGCATTTGTCGGTTACTGGTTCTACATGGGATGGGGAGGCAAGAGCAATGTGCAACAACGCCTGCGACCACTTTTCCGCTACGACTACTATGTCCGTGACCAGTTGGATCCTTTAAGCATCGCACACTATTTCTCTTTCGACCTCGAATGGTGGCCCGAGGAACATATACGCGTCCTTCTTGACTACACTCTCAAGCACCGTGCCGACCATCAAAAACTCGGACACACGTTAGCCGCGAAAGTGTCGGTAAGATTTTAGCCGTTGACTTTTGGAAATCACCTGTTAATAGCCTACTTCCATGTTTCAGTAGTATGTCAATACTATTTTGTAAAAACACTGTTGAAATGAGAAAGTGTTTGTTTGTTAATTTGTTAGTTTTATCCTTGTCGGTATTGGGTCAGGCGCAACCCATCGATACGATAAGTAATCCGCCTTTAAAACCGCGTTTTCTGTATGGTGTGGATGCCGCCGTGTGGTTCGATAATCGTGAGTACAAGGAACCGCTACAAATTGCCCAGACATTATTCGCCGTGCGGCTTTCGCCTGAAATTGGGATAGGATTGACTGACCGGGAAGGGGGAATTCATCGTTTGGCTGCCGGAGTACACTACATTCAACCGATGGGGGGTAACTGGGGTGATGTACATCTCTTCCCGACTGTTTATTACCAATACCGATACAAAGGGTTCTCAATGAATTTGGGTGCGGTTCCTTACAAATATTTCATACGACAATTGCCTGACTTTCTGCGTTACGATTCTATAGCCTATATGCATCCGAATATCCAGGGTGCGTTGGTGCAGTATTCATCGCGTCACGGATTTGTGGAAGCAATGTGCGACTGGCGCGGTCTGCAACGGCCCGACCAACGTGAGATGTTCAGAATAACGATAGACGGCGAATATGGCTACCAAGGCCTTTTCCGCTACTTTGCAGGCGGAGTGGCGCAAATGAACCATAAAGCTAATTACGCTGCCCCGACACCTCGCGAAGGTGTTTGCGACGATGCCTATATCGCTCCGAATATCGGGATAGATTTTTCGAAACCTACGCCTTTGGACACTTTATCGCTCCGAGCAAGTTATATCTTTGGCTACCAGCGTCAGCGTAAGGACAATACAGTGTATAAACCACAAGGTTTGCTACTGGAATTTATGATTAATTGGCGCTGGATTGGGGCAAAGAACACTTTTTATTATGGAAATAATCTGATGCCTCTTTACGCAATATATGCTGACGACTTGAACCAAGGAGACCCGTTTTACCAATCACAAATTTACAACCGCACGGATTTCTATCTCTATCTTGTGCGAAAATCGTTTGTGAATTGTTATTTTTCCTGGAATATGCATTGGGAACCGCAAGGCGGCTTACAACATCAGCAGCAAGTGATTGCGGTGTTCAGTTTGGACGGAATCAAGCAAAAGGGCAGAATGCGCGGACTATTCGACAAATAATTTTAACTACTAACTGCTAACTTGCTCATGTTATAAAAAAAGAGACACCTGCTTGGGTGTCTCTTTTTTATATCGACAATATCTTTCTATTTCCGTACGTCCATCTCTTTCAGCAGGTAGCCGGCGCCGCCGAACTTGTCAATAACGAAGAGAACGTAACGCACATCGACGTTGATACAGCGTTGCAACTCGGTGTTGAACACGATGTCGCTGCTCAGTGCCTCCCAGTTGCCGTCGAAAGCCAGACCGATGAGCTCACCGTTGGCATTCATGATCGGGCTTCCGGAGTTACCGCCCGTGATGTCATTGTTGGAGAGGAAGCAGACGTGCATGGTGCCGTCCTTGTCCAAGTATTGGCCGAAGTCCTTCTTCAGGATGAGGTCTTTCAGCTTGGCGGGCACGTCGAACTCGAAATCACCGGGAACCTCTTTCTCTAAGATACCTTTCGTGGTGGTGTAGTAGTTGTAATGCACACCGTCAGCGGGATAATAGTCGCAGATGGTGCCGAAAGTGGTACGCATGGTGCTGTTGGCATCGGGATACATCGGTGTGTTGGCGTTCATTTCCTTCAACGCAGCGATGTAGGTACGACGCGGAACCTCTAACTTTTCATCAGCATCCATAGCGGAGGATGCTGACATGACATATTGAAGCAAAGCTTGGAAATACTGGTATGAGGGATCGCTCTCCAGAACCTTGTTGGACGGTTTTTTGACAAATTTCTCGAAATTATCCTTGCTGATGAAAATGGAGTTGAGCATGGCTTTCTCGAAAGCGTCGTAGTTGCCTTTGTAGTTCTTAGTGAAGAAGGTGAGGTCGGGACGGTTGGCTTCAGAATGGCTTTGCCAAGTCTTGAGGCAAGCCACCACGATCTTGGCTTCAGTGGCTGGGTCAGTATCATTGTTGTACTTGTCAAACGCTTTCAAAAGTTTCTCCACTTTGCTGTCATCGTATTTTTTCTCACTTTTGTCGAGTTTCAGTTGTCCTTGCAGACGCAGGGTGGCGAGCAATGTCGGGGAAGCGGAGAACTGCAGGTTGCCATTCAACGCGGATTTGTATTTTGCACCGTCAACTCCTTTGCAGATTTTTTCGATTTCGGCCAGGCAGTTACCATATTTCTCCCTGCGGTTTTTGTCGGCGTTGATCCATTTGGTCAGTTCGGCCTCTTGTTTCGCTTTGGATTCCACCACTTTGAGGGCTTTCAGACTCTCCACCTCACCGTGTTGGTTCTTCCAGTAGTTGGCCAGACCTGCGTGTTTGTCGGCATATTGCAGGTTCACCTTTTGGGAAGCCTCCATTGCATCGTGCATCACGGGCAGAATGACATCTAAGGGTTCATAAATGGCCGGGGCGTTGATGTCGATCTCATTTTGCACCTCGTAGGAGGTCATGAAACGGTTAGTGGTGCCGGGATAACCCCAGATCATGGTATAGTCGCCAGGCTGATAACCTTTCAAGCTGATGGGCAGGTAGTGCTTCGGGTGCATCGGAACATTGTCTTTGGAGTATTTTGCGGGGGAGCCGTCGGGGGCGGTGTAGATGCGGAACACGGTGAAATCGCCGGTGTGACGGGGCCACATCCAGTTGTCGGTGTCGCCGCCGAACTTGCCGATGGCACTCGGGGGAGCCACCACGAGACGAACATCCTCATACATGGTATAGACGAACATGTAGTACTCATTGCCTTCATAGAAGGGTTTCACCACGACTTTGTAACGACCGTCAGCGGAATTCTCTTTCCGCAGTTTCTTGATGGCCTCTTCCACATATTTTGCACGATCGGATTCAGAGGTCTTGTTATCGACCTTCTCCAACACAATATTCGTCACATCTTCCATTCTCTCAAGAAAATGCACGTGGAAATCAACAGGCAGTTCCTCTTCCTTGCTCATAGCAAAGAAGCCGTTGTTGAGGTAGTCGTGTTCCACGGAAGAGAGTTCCACCACGGAAGAGTAGCCGCAGTGGTGGTTGGTGAACATCAGACCGTCTTTAGAGACCATCTCACCGGTGCAGAAACCATCGCCAAGTTGCACAATGGCATCCTTCAGCGAGGAGTTGTTGATGTTGTAAAGCTGTTCGGCCGTCAGTTTCAAGCCCATCTTCTGCATGGTCGCGTAATTGTAGTTCTTGATGAACATCGGCAGCCACATGCCTTCATCGGGCGGATTCACGGCAAAAACTGGAGCCGTAATCGCCAAAACTGCCAATAGCAGCAGTTGCTTTTTCAAAAAAGTTAATAATTTCATAGTACTATTGATTAAATTATTGATTGTTTGAATTATTATCTACAGCAGAAGTTTGTTCGTTCTGTAGAGACGTTTCATGAAACGTCTCTACATTTTCATCCATAGACGCATCCACCCTTTCATTTGCTACATTCTTTTCAGCATTCTCATCCAAATCATTGAAAATCCGTTTGTTAAAAATAATAGCCAACACGATGCCGACTGTAATGCAGGAGTCGGCGAAGTTGAAGATAGCGGGGAAGAAGTAGGAACCACCCCAAAGCGGGAATTTGTCAGGAATAGAGAAGAGCTTGAGATAGAACATATCGACCACCTTGCCGAAGAAGAACGGTGCGTAGCCGTGTCCGGGCGACCATTGCGCTACCTCCAAAAAGTTGCTTTCAGTGAAAAGGAGGCCGTAGAACATACTGTCAATGATGTTGCCAAACGCACCGGCAATCACCAAGCAAAAGATCGTCAGCACAATGCCGTCCATCTTGCCGCGTTTCATCCGATAGGCAAAATACCAGCAAAGCGCACCTACCAGAAAGATACGAACCAACGACAGAAAGAACTTTCCAATCTGCTGCCCGAAACTGATACCGAAGGCCATTCCTTCGTTCTCAACAAAATGCAAGTTGAACCATTGCCCGAGTAACGGAATGGTTTGCCCAACAACCAGATGTGTCTTCACCCAAAATTTGATAACCTGATCAATGACAATCAGGACAATAATGGCAGCGATGGCAATCCAAGCGTATTTCTTCTTCAATTCGAACTCAATTTTAGGTTTGACAAAATCAATTTACCAAACGGCAAAAATACAAAATTATCAGAAAAATTCCTATGTTTCGAAATATTTTATATTTTTGCATTTCGTTTTTAGAAAATAAACCGTTATGAAAAATTTGAGATTTTTTCTGCCGATAGTTATTGCCGTGATTGGCACCGTTTTGTTCACTCAATGTAAAAAGGACCACTCCTGCAACATGAAGGTCACTTGCCAATATTCCTCCAATGGTTTGGACGCTGACTCGGTGGTGTCGTTTGCCGTCATCACGTTCGACACAAACAAGTACCATAACGGAGCCGTTGACACACTCATCTCACGCCTCAATGTTGAAAATATATCTGATTGGACGAATGATAGTTTGTATAAATGGTGTGATGAAGGTTATATCTTATATAGATTTGATGGTACAAGCCTACATCCTTATAGGTATGATGGTGTAACGGATAATAATGGTGTGTTTAACTATACCCTCCCTTATCCTGCGTTGCTCCTCGTCAATGCAATAAAGGTAGATGCCATCAAAGATACGCTCGGCAATATTCTCAGCTATGTCAAATACACCGGCACCGTGCAGGTGCAGCTGAACGAAGGGGAAACAACCGAAAAAACCATCTTGATGGTTGAGACTAACTAAATAGTTGATTTTGAAGAAGAAACACTATAGTTATCTGTTTTTAGCGATAGCCTCTATTCTTCTTGCCGTCGGTGTGTTCTCACACGGTCGGTTTATTCCCAAACTGCACATTCCCAGACTGGAAAAAAAACATGTGGAACACAGTGATACGCTTTCAGTGTGCCTCTTTTACCATGCCGCCGACTATTTCGTCTATCAGGGTTCGGTGATTGGTTTCCAATATGATTTGTTGAAGCAGCTTGAAAAGGATTTGCATCATCCGATCAATATCTCCATCGAGTCCGACCCCGACGAGATGTTTGTCACCGCCTTGTCCAACAAGTATGACATTGTCTGTTTTGATTTCGACAAAACCCATTATCTGCCGGACTATATTGCCATCTCCAATCCAGTGGCTTACACATACCCCGTGCTGATCATGCGCAAGAAAGACAATGCGTATGACACGTTACCACACATTGTCAATACCTCGGCAAAATATCAGAACAAATTGGATTTCAGCTCCTTTGGAGACCAAGCCGAATGGAAAGTCAAACATAATCCTGACTTGGCCATTGAGGACTTGATGGACATGTTGGTGGATAAGCAGATCGACTATGCCGTATGCAATTACAACGAGGCTGTCACGTTGATGCCGTTCTACAACCAACTGACGATAGGCCCTCGCGTAGGCGAGAATTTTCCGAGAACATGGATTCTGAACACACACAACAAACTGTTGAATGACTCAATTAATCAGTGGCTTGACGACTTCAAAGAGACGAACAAATACCAATCGCTGTGCGAGAAGTATCTTTCTCCGCATTCGTATGTTATTTCCCGTTCCTTCGGCAAAAGCCGTAACAGCACATCCCAGTATGACGCTGTGCTAAAGAAGGCGGCGACCAAACACGGGTTTGATTGGCGGCTGATATCGGCCATCATCTACCAGGAATCGCACTTCATTCCCGACCTCGTCGGTTTCGGTGGCAGCTACGGTATTATGCAGATGATGCCCGTGACCTGCGAGCGTTACGGCATCACTGACTCTTCCTCTGTGGAGGACCAAATTTGGGCGGGTGCCAAGTACCTTTCATTCCTGTGCAACATCTTCAAGGAGAAAGTAGATACCGGTGATTTGTACTATTTTGTGGCTGGAGCCTATAATTCAGGCCCCGGGCATATTATTGATGCCATGGAATTGTGCAAGAAATATGGCAAAGACTCTTCCAAATGGATGGATGTGTCGGAATATCTCATTTTGAAATCCCACAAGGAGTACTATCGCGACCCTGTGGTGAAATGCGGCTATTACCCCGGAAAACATACGGTCAACTATGTGGAAGAGGTGATGACACGCTATAACGGATTTGCATTAACAAAGGAAGAATGAAAATATTAGTAATCGGACGCGGTGGCCGTGAACATGCCATCGCCTGGAAAATGGCTCAGTCGGTTTTGAAGCCGGAAATTTTTATCGCCCCCGGAAACGCGGGCATGAAGGAAATCACCCGGCAGACGGGTGTGCCTGTCACATTAGTCGGCATTGACGAGAATGCGACGGAGGCGTTGCGAGACTTCGCCCTGCAGAATTGTATTGATTTGACGGTAGTCGGGCCGGAGGCTGCGCTCGCCAACGACATCGCCACGGTCTTTTCTGCTGCCGGACTGCGTATCTTCGCCCCGACCGCTGCCGCCGCGCAAATCGAAAGCAGCAAGGAGTTCGCCAAAGATCTGATGCGGAAATACGACATCCCTACGGCAGCCTATCGCACGTTCGACCGCTATGAGGATGCGAAAACCTATTTGGACGAAAAAGGAGCCCCCATCGTCATCAAATACGATGGATTGGCCGCTGGAAAAGGCGTGGTGGTTGCCATGACCTTGGAAGAAGCTGACAATGCCTTGAAAGACATGTTGTTAGACAACCGATTCGGCAAAGGCAAGGTGGTGATGGAGGAATTTCTGCAAGGCCCTGAATTTTCGCTCCTTACGCTTGTGAATGGCGAGCAGGTGGTGCCACTCGTTATCGCGCAGGATCACAAACGCGCCTACGATGGCGACAAAGGACCGAACACCGGCGGCATGGGTGCTTATTCGCCCGTGCCCGTCATCCCGCAAAAGCAGATTGACTGGGCCGTGGAGCATATCATGAAACCGACCGCCAAAGCGTTGATAGCGGAGGGTTGCCCGTTCTGCGGGGTACTTTACGGTGGTTTGATGCTGACGAAGGACGGATCCAAAGTCATTGAGTTCAATGCCCGTTTCGGCGACCCCGAGACCGAAGTGGTGCTGCCGAAACTCAAGAGTGACCTTGTGCAATTGATGCTGGATATTCTTGACAATAAGGAAGTAAAGCCGGAATTTCACGAAGATGCCTTTTTAGGTGTGGTGTTGGCGGCAAAAGGCTATCCCGGCAGTTACATAAAGAATATTCCGTTACATAATCCCGCTGACCTTCAACAACAGGTTTTTTGCATGGGCGTGAAAGAGGAAAATGGTCAATTGTTCTCCAATGGCGGCCGCGTGCTGTTCGTGGTGGGCAGAGGAAAAACACTCAAGGAAGCGCAACAGGATGCCTATCAAGGAGTTGAAAAGATGGCGCATCCCGACTTGTTCTATCGCAAAGACATCGGTTGGCAGGCGGTGAACTGTTGACGTAAGACGTAAGACGTGAGTAATATTACTACATAACTATGATTGAGTCCACTTGAAAAAGTCGTTTTGTTCAAAAATAAATCCTGATAATCAAGCGATTACAAATCGAACATTGCCGGTTTAGCACTTTTTCAAGTGGACTCATGATTCAAGTTTCGCAAGTATTACTCAAATTGTTTGTGGAAATTTGTCTTTGAACGGAGGAGATTCCGCCAGTTCCTATCGTCACTGGCGGAATGGTGTGCCGCATACAGGGAAAAAAGGGGGAGAAGATGGACGGCGGTTATGAAACTTCAGACAACGGCAGTTTTTTCCCCGCCGCCCATCTTCTCCCCCTTGGTCTCATACGGAGGCGCGCACCATTCCGCCGCGAACACAGTGAGCGAGCGGAATCTCCTACGGAAAATCACGAAAATACGCCAATTGCTGCAACAAAAAAGAGCTTGCGAAACTTAAAACCAGAATCCGCTTTAAAAAGTAAATTTTATCGGTCGGGGATGTCGGAGATATTTGAT
>CAMJPH010000034.1 GCA_946407715.1 uncultured Bacteroidales bacterium
TTGTGGACACCCCTTCCGACAGTATGCAGGCCAGTAATTACTTCAACAATAATCAAGTAAACATGGCAAATGTGCATTTTTGGCTTATCCCGCACGACTCCTACTGGACCCGCGACTACGGCCCGTGGTTTGTCGTTGATGGACAAGATTCCATAAGGGTGATTGACTTCGTCTATAACCGCCCGCAACGTCCGAACGATGACGCGGCTTTGGAATCTGTGGTTGACTTTATGGGCGTTAGCCGTTACGAGATGCCGCTGGTGCATACTGGTGGCAACTACATGGTTGACGGCTACGGCACGGCGGCCTCCACCATGTTAGTGTTGCAGGAAAATCCTGCCGAAACGGAGTCCTCCATTTTGTCCATAACCCAAAACTTTCTCGGCATTGACAACTACATGATTCTTCCCGATCCACTTGGCGAATACATCGCCCACATCGACTGCTGGGGCAAGTTCCTCGATGTCGATAAGGTTCTGATTGGGCAGGTACCGACCAACGACCCGCATTACAGCAACTATGAAGAAGTGGCCCAGACGTTTGCGGACGCTGTCACACCGTGGGGCAACCACTATCAGGTTTACCGTGTCTATGCCAACCCGAACGCCCATAACGCCACCCCTTACACCAATTCCTTGATTCTTAATGACCATGTTTTTGTGCCCGTGACCGGCAACTCACACGACAATGAGGCCATTGCTGCCTATCAGCAGGCGATGCCCGGCTACACTATCGTGCCCATTATGCAGAGTGATTACACCCCTTGGCTGAGCACTGATGCCTTGCACTGCCGCACCCACGAATTGGCTGATCCCGGGATGCTGTACTTGAAACATTTCCCATTGTTAGGCGAGGTTTCCCTCAGCGATCCGCTCAACATTTCCGTTACAGTCAAGGCCTTGAGCGGCGCAAATCTGATAACAGACTCGTTGTTAGTATATTTTCGTATCAATCACGGCGATTGGAATTGGTATCCGCTGCAAAATATTTCGGATGATGAGTACGCGTTTACCTTTACTGCCATAAACTACCTCTATCAACCAGGAGACACAGTGGAGTACTATCTGTATGCCAAGGACGAGTCTGGACGGACAGAAAAGTATCCTTACATAGGTGCAGCTGATCCGTTTATGTTCCATTTCGGTGGGGTTGGCATAGAGGACATGGATCCGTTGCAGGTGCGTGTATGGCCCAATCCGGCCAGTGATTTTGTAATCGTGCAAGGCGAAAATCTGGAGGAAATCACCGTCTATAACGCTTTCGGACAGCAAATTGACCATGTTTCTGTTTCTGGGGAAAACAACGTGAAGATTTCCTGTAGTCAATGGGCCGCAGGGGTTTATATTCTAAATATTCAGGATAACCAAGGCCGCATGGCTGTGCGGAAGATTTGTCGATAGAACTTTCTTTTTCTCTTAATTTTTTTCATAATGTTATTGATGGCAAATATTTATTACTTTTGCCACATCATTTAAAATCTATTGCTTATGAAAAAAGGTTTACTTTTCTTTTTGTTGATGTTTGCCGCAACCTCTTTTATGTTTGCGCAAACTGTTGTCTTCAGCGACAATTTTGATTCCTACACGGCTGGTAACCATCTGGCGCAGTCGAATTCGGCCTGGACCACATGGAGTTCCGCGCCAGGTAGTGCTGAAGATGGTGTGATTTCTTCAACACAAGCCGCTTCCGCTCCCAATTCCCTGTTTATTTCCGGAGAAAACGACCAGCTCTATCCTTTCGGCAACTACACCACAGGGCACTACACCCTCACTTTCAACTATTACGTGACCTCCTCTGGCAACGGAGGCTATTTCAACATCCAGCACATCCTGAAAAATCAATGGGCTTTAGAGTGCTATTTCAACAACACTGGCGGTGGTTATCTTAGCGTAGGCGGTTCTGAATACAATTTCTCCTGCCCTGCCGATGCATGGTTCCCCATTGAGTTTGACGTGGATATGGACAACGACCAAGCTTCCCTTACCGTCAACAACGTGGCTGTTCACACTTGGCCTTTCCATTATCAGCAGGGCAACACGAACGGCACCAACCAATTGGCGGGTATCAACTTCTACGCTGGTTCCCCTATTGGCAGCACTACTTCCGGCACCTATTATGTTGATGATTTTGTTGTGACAGAGGTTTCCGCCGCACAAGTCGGAGGGTTCGCAGTCAATATCGAAAATCTCTCATTCTCCATGAATCCAAATGCAACCGCCTCCCAATCTTTTGAAATGAACAACCCTGGTACAGGCAGCACAGACTACTATGTTGTAACCACATACAACATTCCCAACCCAAATCCGGCATCTACCGGTGTTGTTGATATGCACTATTATCTTGATGATCCCTATACTGCGGTTGGTTGGACTTCTGCCACTGATGTAGATCTCGCTATCGGTTTCCCCTCCTCTGCTCTTCAACAACATATCGGTAAAACCCTCAATGAAATTGATTTCTTTATGGGTGAAGCTCTCCCCACTGCTAAGATTCGCGTCTATGGCATGAACAACTCTCTCCTGCATCCAGGACCCGGTGCTGTAGTCTATGAACAAACATTCACCCCTGATAGCGGATGGAATCACATACAACTCACTACTCCTTACCTGATTGACGGCAGCGACTTGTGGTTTGGTGTATGGTTCACACAACCCGACGGATCCTACCTCGCTCCTTTGGACGGTGGCATAGCCAACGACTACAGCTGCTGGTATAAGGTAGGTTCCACCTGGTACAACCGTTTCACCAACGGATCATACGATTTCAACTTGTGTCTGGGCGGCAAAATTGACGGAACACCTATTACCCCATGGCTGACTGTGAACCCCGCTGATGGCAACATCAATGCCGGCGCAAATGTTACGGAAACAGTCACAGTCAACTCGAACGGCATGAATGTCGGCGACACCAAAACTGCTAAACTTCACTGCTTCTCCAGCGACATTGAAAACGGCGAAGTCGAGATTCCCGTCTCCCTGTCCGTTACCGATGTCTCTGTCAACGAGTACAACCAAATTGAGGTGAAAGTCTATCCGAACCCCGCAACCAACTTTGTGCAGGTGACCTCCGACCAAATCCAACGTGTGGAAGTCTATAACATGATGGGACAACTTGTGTTCGAACAATTCTGCAATGATTCTCACGTCACTATTTCCACCTCCGGTATGGCTCCCGGCACCTACGCCGTGAAAGTGACGGCAACCAACGGAACTGTCACCAAACAGGTAGTTGTCAAATAATCCACGACTTATATTGAACTTGCAAAAGGGAATGTCAATCCGATTGATGTTCCCTTTTTTTATTTACCCATCGCTTAGTGGCCTGTTGCCTAAAAAATTGTATTTTTGCCCCCTAAAATTTTAAGAATGAAAAAGATACTTTTGTTATGGCTGTGTGTGGCGCTAACAGTCGGTCTGTCGGCGCAGGACACGACCAAAACCTACTGGAAAAACGGCAAACTGATGTCCATCGGGGTGCAGAAAAAGGGCGTTGAAGAGGGGCATTGGATCTATTACCACAACAACGGTTCGAAATGGACGGAAGGAGATTATCGTGGCGGCATCAAGATTGGCGTATGGAGAGTGTGGTACGATGACGGCAAACTCGGTCAGGAATACCATGCCGACAACGGTCCGTTCAAAAGCTGGTTCCAGTCGGGCAAAGTGGAATCGGAAGGGCAGTTCAAGGACGGCCAGCGCGACGGACAATGGACTTTCTATCATCCTAACGGTCAGTTATATAAACAAGTAACGTATATTGGCGACAGTGTCCACGGTCACGTGATAGAGTATTTTGACAATGGGGAGAAGTATTTTGAGGGCACTTACGATATGGGGTTGTTAGAGGGCGAAGCCTGTTGGTGGAACCGGGGAGGCAAGAAGGATATGGAGGGCAAGTTGGTTCATGGATTACAGCAGGGTTTATGGAATTTCTATGATGACGAGGGTCGGCTTGGCAGTGAAGGCAATTTCGAGAACGGTCTGCAACACGGCACTTGGACTTACTACTATGAAAACGGAAAAGTTTGGCGCAAAGGCAATTACGTCAATGGAAAACGTGAAGGATTATGGAAAGCCTGGTATGAGGACGGCAAGCTGCAACGCGAGGGTGCATTCAAAGACGACAAAGAAAACGGCAAATGGATTGCCTATTTCCATAATGGGAAAATAAAAGATCAGGGTACTTTTAAAGATGCCGTGATGGACGGTTTCTGGGAAGGATGGTTCGAAAACGGCTTCAAAAAGTACGAAAACAACTATAAAGCAGGAAAGCTGAACGGACTTTGCATCATGTTTTGGGAGGAAACTGGCAAGATGCACCGTCAGGGAAAATACACCGACGACTTGAAGAACGGCGTATGGAACGAGTACGCACAGAATGGTCACATCCTCTCCAAAGGCAAGTATTCCAACGACTTGAAAGAGGGAAAATGGGTGTTTTACAATATGCACGAGAAAAAAATCCGGGAACAGAATTTTGTGCATGACGTGCCCGAAGGGGCGTTTACCGAATATTACGACAACGGCGTGAAGCATACGCAGGGCGCTTATAAAAACCGGCTGCGCCACGGTAAATGGTCAAGCTGGAACCCGCAGGGGAAACTGACTTATAGCGCCATTTTCAATAACGGACATAAAGTGAAAGAAGTCTATGTCACCGACCCCAAAAAGACACCCTTTTAATCTGTTAAAAAAACATAAATCCCTGCGTGAGTTGGTTGGGGAGTCCAAGTTAAAAATAGTGAATATGGAGATTAAAACGTTTCATTTCAATCCGATTATGGTGAACACCTATATCTTGTCGGATGAGACTGGCGAGGCGGTGATTGTGGATCCGGGCAATTGTCAGATGTATGAAGACGAGCAGATCCGCGAATATGTTGCCTCCAAGAAGTTGAAAATCAAATACCTCATCAACACGCATCCGCACATCGACCATATTGCTGGAAACCCATGGTGCGTGGCGGAATATCATCCGCAGGTGTTGATGCATGAGGCAGGGATGCCGATTTACAAAAAGGCACGCGCATACGCCGCCGCTTTCGGATTGGAAGTGGAGAACATGCCCGAACCTGACCACTATTTGAAGGAAGGCGATATGGTGACGTTTGGAAACCAGCATCTTAAAGTGCTATACACCCCCGGGCACTGTGACGGCAGCATCTGTTTATACAGTGCTGATAACAAATTGATACTCACTGGAGATCTGATTTTTGAGCTGAGTGTCGGGCGCAGCGACTTGCCCACTGGAAACGAAGCGTTACTGCAACAGAGCATCCGTGAGAAAATCCTCACTCTCGACGATGAGGTGACGATACTTTCCGGTCACGGCGACCCTACCGCAGTGGGACGGGAACGGAAGGGGAATCCGTATTTGATGGGGTGAATGGGGGGAAGAGAAGATAAGAGGATAAGAGGTTGTAATTAGGATAAATTAACATTATTAATATGAGTCAAGTTCCGACTTTTTCAGAAGAAAATTTAGAAAATTTAGCATTCCATTACAAAGAGATATTGAAGGGTTTAGGGGAAAACCCTGAACGGGAGGGTTTGTTGAAAACCCCGATGCGCGTGGCGAAGGCTATGGACTTCTTGACGCACGGTTACCGCCAGGATCCGAAGGCGATTCTCGAAAGCGCCTTGTTCCACGAGGATTACAAACAGATTGTGGTGGTGAAGGACATCGAGATTTATTCGCTGTGCGAGCATCATCTGCTGCCGTTTTTCGGGAAGGCGCACATCGGCTACATCCCGAATGGCACAATTGTGGGGTTGAGCAAAATCCCTCGTGTGGTGGAGTGTTATGCCCGTCGGCTACAGCTGCAGGAGCGTCTCACCTCCCAAATCAAGGACTGCCTGCAGGATGTGCTGAACCCGCTCGGCGTGGCCGTGGTCATTGAGGCGCAGCACCTTTGCATGTCGATGCGCGGCATCCAGAAGCAGAACTCCGTGACCACCACATCGGAGTTCACCGGCGCGTTCCTCAAAAACGAGAACACCCGACAGGAGTTCATGCACCTCATCGGGGCCGACCTACATTGATATTGGTTGATTCAAAGTTACGGTAACGTATGTATAAAAAACGTAGAGACGCAAAATTTTGCGTCTCTACTGCCAATGTAATGAAAAAAATCAGCAAGGTTTTTTATCCCAACATAGCGGTGTAAGCGGCAGCGTCCATCAGGTCAGCCACTTGTGCTGGATCTGTCATTTTGATTTTAACAATCCAGCCTTCGCCGTAAGGATCACTGTTCACAAGAGCGGGTTCACCTTCGAGAGCCTCGTTAAACTCTACGATTTCTCCACCAACAGGCAACAGCAGGTCGGCAACGGTCTTCACAGCTTCAATAGAGCCGAAAACCTCGTCTTTGTCCAGCGTCTCACCCACAGAAGGGATGTCGAGGAACACGATGTCACCTAATTCGTTAGCAGCATGTGCGGTGATACCTACCAATGCAAATTCACCATCCACTTTCAACCATTCGTGGTCTTGGGAATACTTCAAATTTTCGGGAATATTCATACTTTTAAGTTTATAAATGAAAAATTAAACGGTCATAATTTCTTTCTCTTTGGCCTCCATGATTTTATCCACCTTGCTGATGGCTTCATCGGTGGCTTTTTGGATGTCGGTTTCCAGTTTTTTGACAGCATCCTCTTCCACGCCGTCATCTTTGAGCTTTTTGGCATCGTCATTGGCGGTGCGGCGGATATTGCGAATGGCCACTTTGGTTTGCTCGGCATCTTGTTTGGCTTTCTTCACCAACTCTTTACGACGCTCCTCTGTCGGGGCGGGAATCACCAAACGGATGAATTCCCCATTGTTTTGCGGGGTCACACCGATGTTGGCAGCAAGGATTGCCTTCTCAATCACGGGCAGCATGTTACGTTCCCAGGGTTGGATGACGATTTGGTGAGCGTCAGGGGTGTTCACATTGGCCACCTGGTCGATGGGCGTTGGGTTTCCGTAGTAATCCACCTTGATGCCGTCTAACATTTGCGGGGAGGCCTTGCCGGCGCGCACTTTCTGCAGTTCCTTGTCAAAATGCGCCACTGTGGCGTTCATACTATCTTTTGCTTGTTTCAAGCAGGTTTGTGTATCCATAATGTTGATTTTTAATCTATTAAGTTACTGTTTCTTTCTTCGTTATCTTCTTCAGAAGTTTCCTCGGAATTATTCTCTTCAGTCTTGGCCATTTCCGCTTTGAGGTTCTCTATTTCGCGAAGCTGCATCAGACGCATTTTCTTCAAAGAGGTTAATTCTTTCTCCTTATACGATTTTGTCCACTTATAGACAATCATATAATGTAAAATAATCGCCAACAACCAAACAATCAACAAGAAGAGGATAGCTTTCAAAAAAGTGATTTCTCCACTGTCTTTGAATAGAAAATACCACACCACCCACAAGAAAGCGTTGGAAAGAATGAAAATGGCAAGGTGGATTTTGAAAGAGGTTCTCCGAGCCGCCATTTTCGCCAATTTGGCTTCCTCTTCGGGAGTGATTTCGGGAATGTTGGGGGTATTGTCGGCCATAATGTTTTTAGTATAAGAGAGTTCCAATAGGTTCTCCGTTAAGCACTTTCAGCAGATTGCCTTTTGTGTTCGCGTCATAGACGTAGATGGGCATCTTGTTGTCCTGACAAAGAGCGAAAGCAGTCATATCCATGATTTTGAGGTTTTTCTGATAAGCTTCGGCTAAAGTTATCTCGGTGAATTTCACTGCATTAGGATCTTTTTCGGGATCGGCGCTATAGACACCATCCACACGTGTACCCTTGATAAGCAGGTCAGCCTTGATTTCAAGGGCACGGAGGGCTGCGCCAGTGTCCGTGGTGAAGAATGGGTTGCCTGTGCCGCCACCGAGGAACGTCACGTAACCGGCTTCTAACGATTCAATGGCTTTGCGCCAAGAGGTTTTCTCGCAAACGCCTTCAATGTTGACAGCAGACAACACTTTGGCTTTCACGTTCATCGTTTCCAAGACTCCTTGCACAGCAAGTGCATTAATGATAGTGGCCAACATGCCCATTTGGTCGCCTTGTCGGCGTTCAAAACCCGCAGAAGCACCTTGCACGCCGCGGAAGATGTTTCCGCCGCCAATGACCACTGCCACCTGCACGCCCGCATCCACAGCAGACTTGATTTCGTTAGCGTAATGCTCAATATGATTGTAACTTACACCATATCCGTCATCGCCTGTCAACGATTCACCACTCAATTTAAGAAGTATGCGTTTATATTTCATGTTCTTTACAATTCAAGGTGCAAAAATACAAAAATAATGCAATCGCATATAATGAATTTTTCGCGGATGTAATTCCTCTTTTGAAAAAAAGCAAATTAATTATCGATTTTGCTTTCTTTCACATTCGCCTGCAAGGTTTTGTTAATCAGTGTTTTCAATTCCATTACATTGGATTCCACCACTTTACGCTTCTCGGGTTTGAACATCGTGGCATATTTCGCTTTCCCGACCTTGAACTTCAATTTATCATTCAAACCGATGATATCCAAACCGATGCGGATAGGTTTCACCAACGAAATATTGTAGTCGTAGGTCATATCCAGATTGTGTCGTCCGGAAATGATGGCACTGTATTTGTCAAGGGAAAGTAAGAACGGATAAACATCAACTTCGTTCCTGAAAATTGTGATTTCCGTTGACAAACTGTCGATTTTGTTCTGCGTTTTCTTGCTGAACATCAGTTTTTTGGCAATATTCTTGTAGGTTTCGTTGTCCAATACCACCAAATCGTGCCCGTTGATGGCGGCAGCACCGCGCAGGGTGGAGAATTTGATGTCGTAGTTGGATTTGAGGTAGGTTTCTGCGGCGAAATGGAATTCCGCGTTTCCGCTGAACGATTTCAGCATGGGCAGAATCGTGTCAACCTCCGGAATCATGGCGATAAGCTTATCTATCTTGATGTCAAGTAAATGGAAGTCAAAACCGAGGAACAGATGGTTCATGCGCGGGGTACGGTACATGGCCGTAAGCTGCATTCGTGCGGCCTCGTTGGTGAGACCCATTTCCTCTAATACCAACACACCGTCCTTCACATAAACGCGTCCGGCAATGTTGCGGAACTCCGACTCTTCGAACACTGCCTTTTGGATGGTCGTTTTCATGTTGACATCCATCCCGAACGGCACAATGAACGGAGAAGAAATATTTTGCCGCTCTAAAGCCTCTGCCTGCTCCAACAAGGAGTCAGGAGCCCCAAATCCATCAGCAAATGCTATCAATTCATTTAAGTTCAGATAGTTGGCAACCAAATCAAGTTTTCCTTTTAGAAGACCTTTGTTATGGAGATAAGACTCGATTCCCGTGATGGTTCCCGTGAGGCTGATGTCAGACTGTCCAAACTTCAAATTAGCCTTTTTTAACACAGCTTTTTGGGGATTGAAGTCGATATTGAGGGATGGTACCTCTAATGCGTACTCCACATCCTGAATGTTGGCTTTGGCATTGCTCAGTTGCAGCTGTATTGTCGGCGACCATCGCAACAGCATATTGTCCTCATTCTCTTTGTAGTCGGTTTTGGCGTGCAAGTTCAAATTTTGCGAGTTGAATTTGAAGGTATTGCCCACGATAGCACTTACGGTACTGCCGGCATAGTCTATCTGCATTTTGTCACTGTTGTGATAAACGAAAATCCCCTTAGGCTGAGACATTTGCGCGAAAATCGTGTCGGCTTGGACATTAAGTTGGTCAAATTGGTAGGAAGTGGCGAATTTAAGGTCTATCGTGCTGTCCGTCAGATTATTTGTATAAGCATCTAAATGGATGTCCGAAGCGGAAATCGTGTATTGTCCTGGATTGGAAATGCTCAGCGTACCGGCATCGACCTTTGCGTTCAACCACTCGTTGATTTTATACGGTTGCTGTTTGACCGGCAATTCCAAATCAACATGCATCTGCGGGGAAGCCAACAGCATCGTGTCGTGGTAGAGCAGTTCCAAATCCGTGAATTGCCCGTTGATAGTGGCGTTTGAGATGTTGTCGATGGAAAACTCCCTTTCAGGGTCATACGCGAGTTGCGTTTTCACTTGCAGATTCGCCTTTCCGTCATATCGGGTGAAGTCATCAGGCAGAAGGTCTTTGAAATCGGTGATGTGCAGGTCGCCTGTAGCGAGGATGTTACATAACATCTTGCCCAACAGGTTTTTGACTGTTCCCATCGCCGTTATTTTATTGCGTTTCCGGGTGGTGGCCGACAGACTCTTCACCGTCAAATCCGACTGATTGTCCAAATCCAAATTGAGATTGAAACGTCCGTTCACTTGCTCAAAGTCTAACGGCAGATCTTTCATCGTCAACCGTCCTTTGTGCCAGGCCACATCGGATGTGACAGTCGGCATTTGTGTGTCGTTATACGTTCCCTTCACATTACCTTCCAACGCAATATCTCCCCTTACCTGTATGTCGTCCAGTTTGTTACCGATAACCGCACGGGGTATCATCGGAAGGATTTCCTCAATCTTCCAGTCGCCGGTTTTGTAGTGCAGGTCAGTGTGAATGTCTTGATTGGTGGTGTCCATGTTGACCGTTCCGTTCACCGCAAGTTCTTGTTTGTCAAGGTTTAATCTGGTGTTTTGGAGGCCAAAGTGAAGATTTTCCAAGTCGGCTTGCAAATCGGAAACCACCGAAATGTCCATTCCGTTGATATAATGTGTGGTGTCGAGGCGCAGAACCGCACCTTGAAAGCCCGCGTTGAGGTTGCCGTCAAGCAGGTTAAAATTTGTGAAAGATCCGTCGTATGAAACGTTCACCTCGTTACTGGAAAAGTGAAGTTGTGAGCTGTCTGTGATAGCAAAGGCCAGCGATTCTGCCGCAATTTCAGCAGCACCGTTTATATCGTTGTTTTCAAACGTCCCCTTGACCGTAAGGTCTGTTTTATTGACGTTTGCCCGTTGTTTCGCTTGGTTGTTCAAGTAACGGATGTCCAGTTGTTTGGCTTTAATCTTCTGCAAATCAACCCGATAGTCGAAGGAGGTGGTGTCTTCGGATTTGAAAACATTATAGTTGCCATTCCCGTTTTCATCAATAAAGAGATTCACGAGACCTTTGTTGAGTGAAAATTCGTGAATAATGAAGTTTTTGTTTTTAAGGAGTTCTTGGATGTCGAGGGTGGCCACACAGTCATTCACATACAATAACGTATCGGAAACCTTCGCTTTTTGCGGATTTTTCAGCACCACATTTTCCAAATCAAGCCCGATTTTAGGAAATGTTTTGAAAAACGTGAGCCCTACCTTGTCAATGTGGAAATCACAGGTGAGGAATTTGTCGGCCTGTCCATTGACGATTTTTGCCAGTTTGGAAGGTGAAAAAATGCTAAAAAGCGCAATAGATATAGCAATGGCTATCACCAAAATAAGTGATCCCAAAGAAATCAGCGTTATTTTCAGGGCTTTTTTCATTTCTCCTTGGTGAAAGTATAATATTTTCCGTAATCGTCGTGGTATTCCAAAGTGGTGGCATTCAGCTTGGTTACGGTATAGACTTTGGGAACACTACCCCCCATTTCCATTTGGTGAATTTGGGTCAACGTACTCTTTTCCAATGTCCAAGTGAAATGTTGGGCCTCCTCTTCGGTCACATCATCCAAGAAATCCCACGTGTAGCCGGTGCCATCCGCATTGTAATACTCGTATAACGAGCCGCTTACCCAATAGCCGCTTAACAGGGTTTTGTCGAACTTTTCCTTGTGATTGAAATAGTCGCAGCCAGTCACTAAGAGCGCGACAACGCAGAAGCAAAGTCCGAGAACACTTTTCCTCACAATATTATGGACGATAGGAGTCGTTTTTTTCATTTTTTAACTGTATAAAACCGCAGCATTTTTGTCTGCCAATTTGCGGGCAAAAGTACAAAATTTAGAATATGTACAGCCTTATGAAATATCCTCTAAATGCGGTTGATTTCCATCTCTAACGTGATGTTAAACAGTTTGTTGACATCGTTGATGATGCTGTCGGCTATATTCAGAACGTCATTCGGTGTCGCACCACCGTGGTTCACCAGCACCAGCGCCTGGTTCTTCCAGGTGCCGGCGTTGCCTACCCGTTTGCCTTTCCATCCAGCCTTTTCAATTAACTGGCCAGCAGAGAGTTTCTTCAGTCCTTTAGGGGCATCGTAAGCTACTAAATCGGGATATTGGGTCAGTAAATCCTGATATTGTTCAACAGGAACAACAGGATTTTTGAAGAAACTTCCGCCATTGCCTACGATTTTAGGATCCGGAAGCTTGGTGTCGCGGATCTTTCGCACACAATCGGAAACGCTGTGCAACGTCAATGGCAATTCCCGCTCCTCCAAGGCTTTCGCCAATCCCTGATAGGATAGCGTAAAATGCTTTTTTTTAGATAGTTGAAACCAAACGTATGTGATGATGCAGTCGTTTTTCAGCGTCTGTTTGAAGATGGAGTTACGGTACTCGAACCGACAGTCGGCATTGGACAGTCCGAAAGGATTGTGGGTCGAAAGGATATATCCTTGCACTTTATAGACCGTGTCCTTAACCTCCACCCCGTAGGCACCGATATTCTGCACAGGAGCGCTTCCCACCAATCCGGGAATGGCCGTAAGGTTCTCTATACCATAATATTCATGCCTGATGCAGTATTGGATGAGGTTATCCCATGGTTCGCCGGCGGCCACGCGCAGCAGCACGTTGTCACCATTCTCTTCCATCCGTTCGATGCCACGGAAAGCCGGATGCACGATAGTCCCGTCGAAATCCTTGGTGAACAGGGTGTTGCTGCCTCCTCCGAGAATGTAATAGGGCCACTGTTGGAGGTATTCGGCTACCGCAGCCGGGGTTTCCTCAGCTGTCTCTATCTCCACAAATTTCCGTGCAAACACCTCCATCCCGAAGGTGTTGTAAGTCTTGAGATTGTGATTTTCAAACAGTTTCATGTTTAGAACATATACCCGATTTTGACGTAGATATTTGCCAGACTGTGGTTGTCACGCTTGTCAAACGGCACCGCCCAATCCACAGAAAGAACGAAATTGTCGTTCATCATCGCTTTCAATCCCAAGCCTCCTGAAAAGTGCGGACGATAAATGTTTTTGCTTTCATCAAAAACAATGTAATCCGACAGGTTATTCAGGTCAAATTCAGGGTCATTCTGTTTAATATTCTCTATAATCGTTTGCTGATCAAGCCGATATGGTTGTAGCACCATACCCATATCCACGAATGGGTTCAGACCGATTGCGAAATGTTCCTTTCCAATGTCAAATTTACAGATTTGGAAGCGGAATTCGACATTTGCGAACGCGTAACTTTTCGCGGAAATGCGGTTGCGAAGAATGCCGCGGTTCGTGTTTCCGCCACCAAGTCCCTCGTATAAAACTCTTTGTATAAAAAAGTTGTTGTAATAATTGTTAAGATAGAAAGGAGCGTCACCTGCCACGTTCAATTGTGCGGCAAGTCGGTAGGCGAAAGTGATTTTGTCTTGATAAACGGGTACAAAATGTCTGAAATTAGCATTGAAAATCAAACTGTTGGCTCCTTTATCTTCTCCAAATCCGGCATAATAGGTCAGAAAAGCTTCTGCGTTCAAGCCTCTTTTCGTGTTCTGCTGGCGGTCGCGGTTGTCGAACGAGATGCCTCCGTGAATGAATGGATGCCAGCCGCCGTTGGCCTCGGCAGGGGAAAGAATACCCCATTTCACGTATTTGTCGTATAAGCCGTCCACGTAAGGTAAGCGGTTCTCTTCTTTCTTGCCTTTGTTGATCATGTCAAGGTTCACGGGGCCTATTTTGTAGCCGAGCACGCCAAGTCCCGCGTTCCAATACCACCCGGAGCCGATGTTGCCGTTAATGTCTGTGACGAAACGGAAAAGGTCGCGTTGGGACTTATAAAAAGCCCGGGAAATGTAATCCTCACTCTTCTTCTTCGCCCAGCCACTGTTATAGACTGTTTGGTAGCCATTATAACCATAGAAATCGCACAGTGCATCAGGCAAATACGAAACATCTATGAAAAACCGGTGGTTCGGGATCAAATATTTGGAATCGTATGAGAAGCGGAACAGGCCGGAGCGTTTGGTGGTATATGCCGCCTCGAAATAGAGCGAGTGGAAGTAGTCGGGATAGGCAGAGCCGTCGCCAAAATCGTAAATGTTGGTCAGAACACCGTATTGGAATCCTTTGTCCGCATCATACGCCACGCTGGGCAGAATGCCGAATGTCCATCCGGTGCGCACCTCGTTTTTTTCCTTTTTGGGTTTTTCTTTCTTGGGTTTGCGGTCTCGGGAGACACCGTCATTGCCTCCATTAGCAAAAGCTGACAATCCGCTGATTATCAACAGTGTAGCAAAAAAGTAGGGTGTTAACTTCTTCATTTTTGGTATATTTAGTTATTAGTAAATCGCAAACCGCAAATCCTAAATCGAATAATCCCTCGGTCCGAAGATGGCGCTGCCGATGCGCACCAACGTACTTCCCTCTTCAACAGCGATGGGAAAATCCTCGCTCATGCCCATTGAAATTTCCTTGAAATCAGGATTTTGTGCGAAATAAGTGGATTTCAGCTCTTCGAAAATCTGGTGGAGATGACGAAATTCCCCACGTACCTGCTCCTGATTGTCGGTGAAGGTGGCCATGCCCATGACACCGTGGATTTTAACGTTTTTTAGCTCTTGGAAATCGGGACTGTTGAGCATCGCTGTACATTCTTCCAGTGAGAATCCGAACTTGGTCTCCTCGTCGGCAATATGGAATTGCAGCAGGCAGGGGATTACCCGGTTGTTTTTAACCGCCTGCTTGTTGACCTCTTTCAGTAGGTCAAGACTGTCAATGCTGTGAATCAGAGACACATACGGGGCGATATACTTGACCTTGTTGGTTTGTAGGTGACCGATGAAGTGCCATTCGATGTCTTGCGGGAGAACTTCATGCTTGGCTTTCATCTCCTGCGCGTGGTTCTCACCAAAAACGCGCTGCCCATGTTGGTACAGCGCGGAAATGTCTTCCGCCGGTTTGAATTTGGAAACGGCGACCAGGCGCACACCGGCGGGCAGGGAAGCCCGGATTTCGTCGTATTTTTCGATGTTCATACGGACTGATTTAGTGACCCCGGCGGGATTCAAACCCACGACTTTCAGAACCGGAATCTGACGTTCTATTCAGCTGAACTACGGGGCCGGATTTCGGCGGCAAAGGTACAAAATATTTCGAAAGTACGAAAAGGATTTTTTTGTACCTTTGCAGGTTTTTATTTATCGGACAAGTGCGTGATTTAGAGACATATTTTGAATCGATTTTTCTGGGTCAGGAACCCAAAAACTTATATGAGCCCATCTTATATACATTGATGCAGCCTGGCAAGCGCCTGCGACCGCAGCTGGTTCATATTGCTGCCGATATGTTTGACGGGAAGAGCGAGGATGTGGGTCTGGTAGCGTCCGCATACGAGATGCTGCACAATTTCACGCTGATACATGATGACATTATGGATAGGGCGGAAATACGCCGAGGCCGACCTACTGTCCACAAGAAATGGAACACCAATGTTGCCATTCTCTCCGGCGATGCCTTGGTTGTGACAGCTTTGCTACAGATTCACAAATTGTCATGCAATCCCGAAATCATACTATCCGTGGCCAAACTTTTCGCCCAAGTCAGTATGGAAACCTGTAAAGGCCAGCAATACGACCTTGATTTTGAATCCGCAGATATGATTTCCATTGACCAGTATCTGCAAATGATTCAGATGAAAACCGCCTCCATGTTTGCCGGTTGCCTTAAATCCGGCGGACTTGTCGCCAATGCCGATGCTGACAGCCTGCAAGCACTGTACGACCTCGGAATCCACCTCGGCATCGCCTTCCAATTAGCCGATGACCTTCTGGATGTATATGCCGATGCCGAAGTGTTCGGAAAAGCTGTCGGCAGCGATATTAAAGACAACAAGAAAACGTTTGTCTATCTGAAAGCGATGGAATTGTCAGACACGAAACAGGCACATCATCTCCGAACATTGTTTTCTACCACCAACATGGATGAATCAGTGAAATTTCGGGAGGTGAAGGCCATTTTTGATGCCGTAAACGTGAAAAAGGCCACCGAAGAGAAAATATCCCTATATATTGACAAATGTTTTGAAGACATTGAGCGCATCCATGTTGACGAAGAGAAAAAATCGCTCGTCAAATCACTTATCCAACAGCTAAAAAACCGTTCAAAATAAATGGCACAGGATAACAACAATCGATATTATATCATCCTGGTTGCCCTGGGTCTTTTGTTGGGCTTCTATACGTTCAAACTGTTCTCATTGCAGGTGTTGAACAAGACCTACAAGCGTCAGGCCAATGAGAATGCCATCCGCGAAATCACTATACATCCGGCACGGGGTTTCATATACGACCGCAATGATTCGTTGCTCGTGTATAACGATGCAGCATACGATTTGATGGTGGTACCCAAGGAGTTACGTCAGTTTGACACGATGGAGTTATGCCGCGTGCTGGGATTGGAAATCGAAGATGTACGAAAAAAAATAGAAAAAGCCGCCAAATATTCCAACAGTGTGCCCTCTCTCTTCAAACAACAGATTTCCAAAGAAGATTACGGTTATTTGCAAGAAAAAATGTCGGAATTTCCAGGGTTTTTCGTCCAAAGCCGCACACTGCGCTCCTACCCCCAACCCATTGCCGCCCATATTTTGGGATATGTCAGTGAGGTTGACGAACAGGACATTGAAAATGACAGCTACTACAAAATGGGCGACTATATCGGGAAAAGCGGCATTGAGAAAGCATACGAGTCGGTGCTGCGAGGTGTGAAGGGAAAGCGCAAGGTGCTGGTGGATGTCCACAACCGTGAAATGGGTTCATACGCTGATGGGGCGGAAGACATTGTGGCCGTTCCCGGAACTTCCATTTGGAGTACGCTCGATATGCAGTTGCAGCGTTACGGGGAGGAGCTGATGTCCGGCAAACGCGGAGCCATTGTGGCCATCGAACCGAAAACCGGCGAAATCCTCTGTCTGATTTCCAGTCCCAACTACGATCCGAATTTGTTAGTAGGTACCGCTCGCCCGAAAAACTACGGCAACTTGATGTTGGATCCGGAAAAGCCGCTGTTCAACAGAGCGCTAATGGCCGCCTATCCACCAGGTTCCACGTTCAAGTTAGCCAACGGGCTCATTGCCTTACAGGATCATATCATCACGACATCTTCTGTCTATTCCTGTTCCGGCGGAGGTTACCATATTGGCAGCCACGTGGTTCACTGCCATAATTGCGGAGGGCTGAACATCTACACCGCAATCCAACGTTCCTGCAACACATTCTTCTGTCGCGCTTTCTACAATATCCTTTCCAACCGTACCAAATACAAAAACATTGACGAAGCTTACAGCGCATGGCGGGATTATATGAGTTCCATGGGTTTTTTGCAACTATTCAACACCGACCTGCCCTACGAATTGAAAGGCCGTATTCCCACCGCTGAAGATTTCGATAAGAAATACAACAACAGTTGGAACGGAAACACGGTGGTTTCCATGGGTATAGGACAGGGTGAGGCGGCAGTCACTCCGTTGCAAATGGCCAACATGCTGGCAGTCATCGCCAACAAGGGGTACTATATACGTCCGCATGTTGTAAGGGCCATCGGCCGGAAAGACAGTCTTAACACCCAGTTTAGCGAAAGGATTAATTCCAAAATCGAGCCGAGGCATTTTGAAACGGTGCTGCAGGGCATGAAACAGGTGGTGACTGCCGGCACAGGGCGTGGCGCAGCCATTCCCGGCATAGAGGTGGCCGGCAAAACTGGTACGGCCCAGAACCCGCATGGCCGCGACCACTCCGTCTTCGCCCTCATCGCCCCCGCCAACGACCCTCAAATCGTCATCTTCTGCCTTGTGGAAAACGGCGGCTTCGGTGCCACGGTAGCCTGCCCCATCGCCAGCCTCATGGCCGAATACTACCTTAACCGCAAAGTCGAACGCACCGATCTTGAAAAAAGAATGAAAGAACTAACCATCAAGTAAGCCATGCCAAAACTGGATCCATACAACAAGATGTCAAAGGGCTTCGATGTCCGGCTGATATGTTACTATCTCGCGTTAGTCATCATCGGTTGGATTACCATATACTCCACTTGTTACATTCCGGACGGCTCAACGCCTATCTTCGACTTCGGCCAACCCTACAGCAAACAGATGATCTGGATAGGGACTTCTATTGTGTTAGCAACCATTATTTTGTTGATAGACAGTGGAATAATACAGCATTACGCTTATTTCTTCTATTTGTTCTGTTTACTCTTGATGATTCTCGTCATATTCATCGGGGCAGAAATCAACGGGGCAAAATCGTGGATTAAAATCGGAAGTTTCAGCTTGCAACCCACCGAGTTCATGAAAGCGGCCACAGCTTTGGCTTTGGCAAAATTCATGCAGGAAGGCAAAACCGCAAACGAACGCCGCTATGTATGGCTTGTGCAAATCGCACTTATCACCATACCCATTTTCGTGGCATTGCTCCAACACGATGCTGGTTCGGCATTGGTGTTTTTCTCGTTTATCATACTCTTTTACCGCGAAGGACTTAGCGCCGAGTTTTTGGTACTCGGTATCATCGCCGCTGTTTTGGCTTACATCTCATTAAAATTCAACGAATTATATTCTATCGCTTTGATTACGGTAGTGTTCATTATCTTCATGTTTATCAACCGTACTGAGAAAAAAAAGATCCGACGCAATGTCATTGTCTATCTGGCAAGCATCGTGTTCGTGTTCTCCGTCTATTTCCTGTACGACCACGGACTTGAACCTCACCAAAAATCACGTATTGACACCATATTAGGTAAAACTTCTGACCCTCTCGGTGCCGATTTTAACCTCAACCAGTCGAAAATTGCCATCGGATCGGGCGGTTTCTTCGGCAAAGGCTATCTTCACGGCACGCAGACAAAACTCAATTTCGTGCCGGAACAAAGCACTGATTTCATTTTCTGTGCCATCGGTGAGGAATGGGGTTTCTTCGGCACCTTAGTGGTGTTTGGACTCTTTGGCGCCCTCATCTTCAGAATCCTGAAATTATCTGAGAAACAGCGAAATCCGTTTGTCCGATACTACGGCTACGGCATTGCTGGCGTTTTCGCGTTCCACTTTTTCATCAACATCGGTATGACCATCGGCGTGTTGCCCATCATTGGAATCCCGCTACCTTTCATCAGCTATGGCGGATCCTCACTTTGGGCCTTCACCATGATGCTGTTTTGCTTTATTAAACTGAACGATAATTAAGACGTGAGACGTATGACGTGAGATGTGAGAATTTAGAATGATGAGATGAGCAGATGATAAGATGATAATAAAATCTGTAATACCCCAGTTCACTGCTCACTATTCACAAGCTTCAATAACCAATAACCATTCCAAAATGGACATATTAACCCCAATGGCAACGGCGTACGCCGGAAAAAATCCCGTTTCCTGTGTTCCTTTGGCTCAGTCGGGATCACATAGACGTTATTACCGCTTCACATTTGATGACAACAGTACCTTAATCGGCGCATACAATGATGATGTTGCGGAGAATCGTGCTTTTTTTGAATACACTCGATTTTTCGCGTCGCAGCATCTGAATGTCCCTACTCTGCTGACTGTTCATGAAGATCAAAAACACTATTTGCTGAACGATTTGAGCACACAAACCTTATATGACAAATTGTGTGTGACAAGAAAGGAAAATGGTGATTTTCAAGAGGTTATAGACTACTACAAGAAGGTAGTCGCGGCCCTGCCTAAGTTCCAAATGACGGCAAAGAAAGGACTCGACATGTCTGTGGCCTACCCACGTGCCGCTTTCGACCGCCAATCCATGCAATGGGATCTCAACTATTTCAAGTACTACTACCTGAAAATGATGTACGTTCCCTTCAACGAGCAGTTATTGGAGGATGATTATCAACGGTTTATGGATTATCTGCTCAACGTTGATGATGACTACTTCCTCTATCGGGATTTTCAGTCGAGGAACATCATGGTGTATCAAGATGAGGTCTGGTTTATTGATTATCAGGGGGGTAGAAAAGGGGCGTTGCAATATGACATTGCCTCTTTGCTGTATGATGCCAAGGCGGATCTTTCCCCCGAAATCCGGCAGGAATTGTTGGAATGCTATATGGATAATCTGGCACAATACATCCCTGTTGACCGCAAGCAGTTCACGACCTATTTTAACGCTTTTTCACTCATCCGCATCATGCAGGCGATGGGGGCTTACGGTTATCGTGGCTATTTCGAACGGAAAGCACATTTCCTGCAGAGCGTGCCGTATGCCATCCGCAATATGCGTTATCTTTTGTCGCAGAATGCTTTACCGGACAACCTTCCCGAACTACGCAAAGTGCTGCAAACCATAGTGGACAATTATGCGGAGCCGGTTAAGGAAAATGCTGATATACTGACTGTTACAGTACAAAGTTTTTCATTTAAGAAAGGGATTCCCGAGGACAAATCCGGCAACGGCGGTGGTTTCGTGTTCGACTGCCGTGCTCTGCCCAATCCGGGTCGTGAGAAACGGTATGCTACTTTCACAGGCAAAGACGACTGTGTGATTGCTTATCTGCAACAATATAAGGAGGTTGAAACTTTTGAGAATCACGTATGTGCGTTGGTGGATATGTCGGTGGACAACTATCTGGAGCGCAAATTCACGCATTTGACCGTCAATTTCGGATGCACTGGCGGCCAGCACCGTTCTGTCTATTTCACTGAGCAGACTGCTGCCCATTTGCGGGAAAAATATCCGCAGATAGTAGTGGAGGTGCGGCATAGGGAGAATCCTACTTAGGGTCTTGTAATAAGGGTTTCCCGGTCACTGAAGAGAAAGGCGACTTTTTTGTATCAGTAAAAAACAACAGCGGGCGATTCATTTGAAACGCCCGCTTGTAATATAATTAAGGTGAGGTTTTTATTTAACTAATTGTTTGAAACGGTCAGAGTGGCGGTAGCGTTTGAACTCGGCGTCGCGTTTGGCCGTTTTCTTATAGGAAGGTTCCAGATTGATGGCTGTTGTAAGGTTGCTATAGACACCTTCCTCGTTTTTCATACGGGCGGAGAGTACAGCCTTCAGATAGGCAGTCTTGGCATCCACATCGTCAATGCAATCGAGAGTGGCTTTTGCGGCATTATAGTCTTTTTGCAGCAGTTGTACCAGTGCGGTGTTGTAGTCGCAGCTACGGTTGCCCATCAGTTGGATGGCTCTGGAATAATCACCGTTCAAGATGCTGAGTGCGCCGGTGTTGTAGTTTTGGTTCACTGGCTGAACGGAGGCGTTCGCCGAAGCTTCGAAATTGGCTTTTGCGGCAGCCAAATCACCACTCAAATAGTCAGCGATTGCCATGTTGTTGAGGATGATGCCGTTATCTGGGGACAGGGCGGCTGCTTTTTGCAAATAATTCAAAGCCTCTTCCAAACTTGACTCGTTGCCGTTTTGGTAATATTCGTTGAGTTTCATGGCACCGAGGTTGTTGTAAGCTCGCCAGTCATTCTCGGTCTTCTTGTTGTTAATCAATGCTTTGTAGATGTTTTCTTTCACGCTGTTATCCGTGGAGACAGAGGCGGCGTAGAGGCGTTCGTTAACCGAGAATTTGTCAGGGTCGGACTGCACAAAATGGATGAGGTCAGCATCAGTGTAAGTGTCATGTTTTTTGCAGACCATTTGGATTTCGGCGCGGCGCAGCGGAGGCAGAATGACATCCGCGATTTCAGGATAGATGTCCGTCATCTCACGGATTTTCTGTTCACGCATGTCATTGTTGGATTGAGAACGCACCACATTGAGAATCTGGTTCTTTTGTGCAATGTTTGATTTTTCGATAGCAATTTCAAAACCATCCCAGTCTTCTCCTTTTGCGTTGTTGACAAATTGGAAGATAGGCTTCTGTAAATTATTCATTTTGATGTTATTACGCTTTGCATAATCTTTCAAGTAAGCGTTGAACTTGTCATTGAACCAATTCTTACCAACTTGGAAACGCCGTTCGGAAAGCCCCTGGTTATTGGTTTCCTCGCCTTCGGGGGAGGCCCAGCCGGAAATCACCACGCGGTCAATGATGTAGTCGTTGTTCATGAAATCCAAGAATGCCGCGATGGAATCTTTGGCAGCTTTGGTTTTGTTGTTAGGGTTGTTCCAGTTCATGACCGAGCTGTTCAGGTCGAAATAAAGGGTGGCTGTTCTACCGATGAATTCCGCTTTATAGTTGTGAGGGGCGAGCAGGAACGCCGTGCCGTTGTCGGCGTTGTCTGTCAGCCGAGGGTTTAGTTTTGCACGGGACGAGGTGTTGCTGATGCCTTCACCGATGTTACGGTCGCCGAAGTCGTGCGATTTCTTCTTCAGATTGGCGACCGCACCAACCACGATATCGGCGGTCTCGTAGTTTTCGTCAAATTTGAAAGTGCCGCTCTGAGAGAACGTTCCGCCTGTCTTATAAGGAATAACGGTGCCATCTCCTTTTGCTTTTTCCCCTTTTACTTTTATGGTGGCGAAAGGAGGGTTAATTTTCTGACCGTCAACAGATAACGATGGGGTAAATGTCATCGTGGCCTTTTTCTTCATATACTTGGGCGGGAAAACGCCCTTGATGGTGTAGGCAACTTCACCGCCCTTGTTTTCCAAATCGGAATTGTCAAGTGTCACCGTTACTTCCGGATATTTTTTGACCATTTTCCCAAGTCCGCAACTGCCTAACATGAGGACAGCCGTCATGACCATACTCAATGCAACTAATTTTCTCATAGGTTATTAAGGTTTTTTATTGAATTTTCTAAAACGGCGCAAAGATACACATTTTTTTATTGGTTATGGGTTTATTGAATGGGACACCATAACATTAATTTGTCCAGTAAGTATAAAGGCTGAATGGCATTCCATCAAAATAGTTTGTTTGCTGCAGATTTTCTTGAATATCCGCAATAGCACAGTGGATATTATAAATATTTGTCGGTTATGATTCAGCGTTATTGTCCATTAACAAACCAATTTGAGCTTCTCTATGTTTTTGATTTCCTCCGTATGCTTTGGGAAGGGGAACAGTTATAGAGACGCAAAACCTCACGTCTTACAACAAGGAAACGGGCACTGGCCAAACGCAGGTGCCCGTTTCCTAATATACGTGCAGGTACGTGCGATACGCGGAGATCACCGTTTCACGACCTTCCGCACGGCCACCACATTCCCGTCCGCCACGGCCTTGAGGAGATAGACACCAGGAGAGAAACGGGAGAGATCGATTTGGGTTTGTACGGAAGAACCGTGCGTATCCGCCTGTAGAGGGTGTGTCAAAAGTCACGTTTGGCACACTCTTATTTTTTGTGTGACG
>CAMJPH010000035.1 GCA_946407715.1 uncultured Bacteroidales bacterium
CAAATATCTCCGACATCCCCGACCGATAAAATTTACTTTTTAAAGCGGATTCAATTTATTATTGTCAAGGTCTAAGTCTAAGTTTAAGTCTAAGTCTAAGTCTAAGTCAAGGTCTAAGTCCATGTAACAAAATCCCCTCTTTTTGCGACAGAGCCCAATACAGAGAAAAATGCAAAAAACACTTTGTTTTGTTGTTCGCAAATTTATCTGTTATGTTTAATAAAAATGTATTTTTGCACCTTGATAGGTTGGTTTTAATCATTACTCTTATGCGAAAGAATATATTCTTTTTACTCATATTAGCGGTAATACAGGTGACGTTGTTTGGCCAGAACAACAATGTCACCGTTCAATCACTTATGGGCACTCACGTTGACACCATTCTCAAGTATCATTTGGCTGGCGAGGGTGTCGAGCTTTCCAACGGGAGGTTCAACAACGCACCCGGAAACGTCACTTCCAACCAGATCGGGACGTTCAACCGCAACAACTACACGCAGTTCCCTTTTGCCACAGGTTTGGTAATGACCACCGGAGCCGTCTCTGTTGCAGCCGGTCCCAACAATACAACTAATGCGTCAAATCCTACAGGCAACTACACAGACGCCACTTTGCAACAATACGCCACAAGTTCTTTGCAAAACTGCGCCGCCTTGGATTTTGATTTCCTCGCATACGCTGATACCTTTGCATTTAATTATGTCTTTGGTTCTGAGGAATATCCGAATTTCGTATGTGCAACTTACAATGATATATTCATCTTTCTTCTGACCGGTCCGGATCCCGTCACAGGTGTCACGACCACCAGAAACGTGGCTGTCATTCCGGGAACAGTCACCGCCGCCAACCCGCAGGGATTGCCCGTCTCCATCAACACGGTCAACGGTGGAACCAGTGGCGGTACTGCTTCGAACTGCTATAACGGAACCTACTCTGCCTACTATGTCTCCAATCCGACGAACAGCAACGGCGTGCAATACAACGGAAGGACCGTCCAACTGAGTGCCGAAAGCAAAATTCTGGCCTGCGAGACCTATCACATGCACTTGGCCATTGGCAACGGTGTTGACAACCTTTACGATTCAGGGGTGTTCCTTGAAGGAAAGAGCTTCCAGAGTTCCGTGCAAACTCACCTTATGATGCGGGATGCGTATTGCCTGCATGAGAACATTGTCTTCGACTACATTTCCGATGAAGTGGACACCGTGTATGTGGTGACGCCCCGAGGCGACACCCTTTGGACCGAACCGTTCACCCTGTACGATGCGGACATCAGCGACAGCGGTCTTTATTTCCTCTACGCGCACAGTGCGCTCCCGTGTGTGGATTTGTGGACACACGACAGCCTGTTCATTTCCGTCATCAACACGTTCAAGCCCAATTTGGGAGAAGACCAGTGGCTTTGTACCGGTGAAGTAGCGACAATCCAATCCGGCTACGACACCGAAGCCACCGGACTGCATTGGAACACGGGCGAAACAACCAGCTCCATCTCTGCTATCACCTCCGGGGACTATATTCTGGACGTGGAAGTGTTGAATCCGGCCACGAACACATATTGCCGGAGCGCCGACACGGTACACGTCACGTTTTGGCCTTTGCCACGACCCGATTTTGAAGCCGATGTCGTCTCTGGTTGCACACCCGTTGTCTCCCGCTTCACCAACCTCACTGATTTCGACTCCGACTCTATCTCCTGCAAATGGACTTTCTTTGACGAGAATTTCAACGTGGTTGACTACTCTTCCGAGATGAGTCCGGTAATCCACTTTAATTCCTCCGGTCTTTTTTCCGTGAAACTCGTCATCACCACCACCGAGGGCTGCCAGGACTCCATCATCAAATGGAACTACATCTCCACGGCACCCCAGCCTGTTGTGGACTTTGCCGCCACCCCGGAAATCAGCACGATGAGTGAGACCAACGGTGAAGTCAGCTTCATGGCATTTCTTTCCAACAACGTGTTGGAAAACCCCACTAATCTTTTGGTCTGGAATTTCGGCGACGGGGAGGAAACGCAGAATGAAACCACCACTTCCCACACCTACTCATCATGGGGCGACTACGTGGTCACCCTTACCCTGAGCACCGATGCAGGTTGCGGCGACACCATCAACCACACCATTGTGATTGAAGACAACCTGATTTTCCCGAACGTCATCACTCCCAACGGCGACGGCATCAATGACGTGTGGGCGATTGAAAACCTCAACACGGATATCAATCCGGAAGATCCCGATGAATACCGCCACAACGAGCTTCGCATCAGCGACCGCTGGGGCAAGGTGGTCTTCAAAGCCAAAAATTACGACACTTGGGCCAAAGACGGCCAAATCAATGTAGGATCCAATCCATTTTCAGGGGAGAACCTTCCCGATGGCACCTACTACTATACATTCAGCTACAAAGGAAAAGCCAAAACCACACAATGGCACGGATCCATCACTATCATCCGGTAGTTATTTGTTGGCTATTGCATTAGCTGCTAACCTTTATTATGTCAAATTATTATGTCAAAGTACAAATTAATATAAGAAACAATGAAAAGTCTGAAAATCATCAAGAAAGAGTACCAGCGGGTCGGTTATGACGCGCAAGACATTGAACCAGTGGAATATACAGAAGGTTATGCTGAATATGATGACCAGGGACATATCACCAGAGAGGAACGCTACGAACCCGACGGTACTCTCAACACGCTGACTGTCAATACATACGACAACAACGAGCTGGTGCAGACCGAACAGTACGACGTGGATGACATTCTGCTGCAAAAGACGGTGAACAAATATGATGATAAAAAGCGATTGGTGGCTCAGTCGAACTACTACGGCGACGCCTCCGAGGAATATGTCACCAAATACTACTATGATGACAATGACAACGTGGTGAAACAGGAGGTTTACGTGAACGGCGAACTTGACTACGTGGAAAAAACCACCACCTACGTGGACGGCCGCCCCGACACGGTGACAGAAAACGATGACTACGGCAAACCAATGTATATCCATCATTATCAATACGATGAGAAAGGTCAAGTATCCGTTTATGTTCGCGACGAGGTGCAGAACAACGACCGTCGGACCTACGAGTTCTCTTACAACGACAATGGTGACCGCGTGAAAGACCTCGTTTACGATTACGATATGACACTGATTGCCAAGGTTACCCGCACTTTTGACGAACAAAACCGCCAGACCGAGATAGTGGAGGAGGATCTGGACTCCTACCGTCGCATCATCATGGCGTATGACGGAGACAAGGTAGTGAAGAACACGATGTACAACAAAGCGGGTGAAATCACCGGTTGGGCAGAGTATGAATACGCCGACGACGGCCGCCAAAGCATGGCCCGTGAGTTCATCCACGACGAAGTAGAGCCGGAAAACTTCAGATTACTACGGGAAACGTTCTACGAACGGGGATAATGGTGAGTTTCATATCGAACAACAAAACGGTATGAGAAATGACAACAACCAGAGTATGAACATTGCGGTGGTGTTGGCGGGCGGTTCCGGACAGCGTTTCGGAGCGGATTTGCCCAAACAGTTTCTTCCGATAGCGGGTAAGACCGTGATAGAACACAGCGTTTCCGCGTTTGAACAGTGCATCTCCATTGATGAGATTGCCATAGTGATGCACGCCGACTATCTTCCCATGATGCAGGACATCATCAATAAAAACGGATGGAAGAAAGTGCGAAAACTGTTACCCGGCGGGGCGGAACGGCACTACTCCACCCTATCGGCCATCAGCACCTACGAAAACACTTCCGACACCAATCTGATTTTCCACGATGCCGCACGACCTGCTGTCAGCCAACGTATCATCAACGACACCGTTACCGCCTTGCAGACCCATCCGGCGGTGGCAGTGGCCGTTCCAACCACAGATACTATCTTCGAGGTGACGGAAGACGGCGGTTTCATCACCGGCATTCCCATCCGCAGACAGTTGCGCTGCGCCCAGACCCCGCAAGCCTTCCACATCAACGTGATTCGCGAAGCCTACCGCAAAGCCCTGCTCGACCCGCACTTCACCAGCACCGACGACTGCGGCGTACTCCACAAATACTGTCCCGAAATTCCCATCTTCATTGTCCCCGGCGACCCTTCCAACCTCAAACTCACCTACCCCGGCGATTCCGCGATGCTCGAACGCATCCTTAAGCCAAAGGCCAATAGCTAAAAGCTAAAAGCCAATATTTACGTAAAAAGCGTATTTTTGCCGCAATGATTAAACAGAAATCCATAGACAGTGTGATGGCCGCCGTCCGTATTGAGGAGGTGGTCGGTGATTTTGTCTCCTTGCGCAAACAGGGTCAGGATTTTGTGGGTATCTGTCCTTTTCATGACGACAAAAATCCATCGTTGCATGTGAGCCCGCGCTTAGGCATCTACAAGTGCTTCGTGTGCGATGCAGCGGGAAACCCCGTCAAATTCTTGATGGAACATGAGAAGATGACCTATCCCGAAGCCATTGAATATCTGGCAAAAAAATACGGCATCCCGTTGGAGTATGAGCGCAACGAGAGCGATGAGGAACGGCAACAGCGTAGTTTGCGCGAAAGTTTACTAATAGTCAACGAGTTCGCCCAAAAATATTTTATGGAACAGCTGCGCAACACCGAGGAGGGCAGACTCATGGGCATGGCCTATCTGAAGGAGCGCGGTTTCAAGGACGACACTATTGACAAGTTCGGGCTCGGCTACTGTCCCGACGGCTGGGACAATTTCACGAAAGCAGCTCTCGCGAAAGGATACAAGGAGGAATACCTGACAGAATTGGGTCTGACGGGCAAGTCGCAGACCGGCAAGCTGTACGACATCTACCGTGGGCGTGTGATTTTCCCCATCCACAACGATGCCGGCAAAATCATCGGTTTCGGCGGACGTATTTTGAAGAAAGACGGCAAAGACCCGCGAAAGTACGTCAACTCCCGCGAAAACACAATTTACCACAAGAGTGACACGCTCTACGGCATCTATTTCGCCAAAAACGCCATCCACAAACAGCAAAACGTCTATTTGGTGGAGGGTTACACCGATGTAATCTCGATGCATGAATCGGGAGTTGAGAACGTGGTGGCCTCCTCCGGAACTTCGCTCACGCAAGGCCAGATCCGCATGATTACCAAGCGCACCCAAAACATTACGGTGCTCTACGACGGTGACATGGCGGGCATCAAAGCTTCCATGCGCGGCATCGACATGCTGTTAGAGCAGGGACTCAAAATACGCGTGTGTCTTTTACCCGATGGTGAAGATCCGGATTCATTCGCCAAAAAGCATAGAGACAGCGAGTTACAGGATTATCTCGCTTCCGAATCCAAAGATTTTCTGCTCTTCAAGGCGGATATCTTGTCGAAAGAGGCGGGCAACGACCCCATCAAGCGTGCTTCCATGGTGAACGAGATTCTGAAATCCATCAGCTGTGTGAAGGACAACATCGAGCGGGCGTTTTACGTGAAAGAGTGCGCAAAACTGTTCGATCTGTCGGAAAACGACCTCAATATGAATTTGCGCCGTTTTGTGTGGGAGAAAACGAAAGAGCAGAGCCGGATAGCACAGCAACAACAGCAGCAAGGGCAGCAGCAAGGCATTACCATTCCCGCCACGGCAGATCAGCCAGAAACTCCCGACCTCATCGAAACAAAAAAACACCCTGATTTCTCACAACAGACAGATCTACTGTATGAGGCGGAAAAAGATTTGATACTGTTGATGCTAAACTACGGAAACTATGTGATTTACGAAGCCGGACAAAACGAGGGGGAACAAACGAAAGAGTTGCGTGTCGATCAGTATGTCTGTGATGAAATGTTGAAAGAGGACATTCGTTTCCATTATCCTTTGTTGGAGAAAATCTTCAACCAATATGTGGATTGGGCATCGTATATCGGCAATCAGGACCAGATTATCCGCAATTTCACATTGTCGGACAACCCGCAAATCAGCGAGTTTGTGATTCGGAACATTCCAGTGGAACCCAGATTCAGCGACCGATGGAAAGAGAAATTCGACATCCACACACACACCACGCGCAACAATCTCCGTGTGTTACAAAATCAAGTGCAGAATATTTTGCTCACCTTAAAGCTGAGGGTTTTGGAGAAAGATGCTACAATAATAAACAAGATTTTGGAAGACAAAGAGTTAGAAGAAGAAGACATGATTCTTGCTTTGGAACATTTGAAAAAAATCAACCAACTGAAGAAAGTCATCTCCCAGCGTCTGAATCGTGTAGTGAGCCGGTAAATTGGCTAATTGAACGATTTTTTGAGCACATGTATCTATAGCAACAATTCATCCATCCGCGTGTATTCGTAATTTGTGTACATTTGCCAAATTTTTTTGATAAGTATGTTTAGTCTGTATATCAAAGAATTAAAGGCATTTTTAAGTTCCATTATCGGTTACATTTTCATCGGAGTGTTCCTAATTGTCTCCGGTTTGTTTATATGGGTTTTCCCGAACGTGAACAATGTGTTGGAATCAGGGTTGGCAGATTTGCAGGGACTTTTCAACCTTTCGCAGTTTCTGTTCCTCTTTTTGGTGCCAGCCATCACGATGCGCTCTTTCGCGGAGGAGAAACGCACGGGCACCATGGATTTCCTGCTTACCCTCCCCTTAACAGACATGCAAATCGTGTGGGCGAAGTTCCTCGCCTGCCTCACGCTACTGGTCATTGCCCTCCTGCCAACATTAGTTTATGTGATAACGGTCTATTGGATAGGCAATCCCGTAGGGAACCTGGACATGGGCAGCACCTGGGGCTCTTACCTCGGTCTGCTTTTTCTCGGCGCTTCCTTTATCGCCATCGGTCTTTTTTCCTCCAGCCTCACCAACAACCAAATCGTGGCATTCATCATTGCCGCACTGCTTTGCTTTATACTCTCTTTCGCATTTGCGTTTATCTACTCGTTCGAGGCACTCGGAAATTTCGGCTACTATTTGAAGACCTTGGGCATTGAACATCATTATGCTTCTATCAGTCAGGGCGTTATCGACACCCGTGATGTTTTCTACTTCTGTAGTGTCATTTTCATTTTTCTTTATGCCACCCGTTTGGTTTTATTGAGTCGTAAATGGTAAATCGGAGCATTATGGGCAAAAACATCAATATACAGAGCAGGCAATTCAAAAGACGCACTCTCCTTGGGCTTTTAGCCGTCATCGGGATTGTCGTCATCGTGAATATTCTATCCTCGTTTTTCTTTTATCGCATTGATTTGACGAAAGACAAGCGTCATTCCCTGTCGAAGAGCACTATTGAGATGCTGAAGAACTTAGAGGATCGTGTTTATTTCCGCGTTTATCTCAAGGGTAAAGATCAACCTGCAGACTATCAGCTTTTTGCGAAGCAGGTAGAGCAGATGTTGCAGACTTTCCGCAGCTATTCCAAAAACGTCTATTATGAGTTCATCGACCCGATAGAGGGCAAAACGAATGAGGAAATAAACGGCATTTTGGGCGAGTTTGTAAAGAAGGGTCTGGAGCCGATTCCCATCAGCCGTGAGGATGCGGGCGGGTATTCCACGCACGTGGTCATACCCGGGGCTATCGTCTCGTATCGCAACCGCGAGTATCCTGCCAAAGTGGTGGTGGCCGACCCTTCCGGTGCCGACTGGCTGAAATACTCTAACGAAGAATTGGAATACAACTTAGTGGCTCCTGTGCGCCGTCTTTTGAAGACGGAAAAACCCAAAGTGGCCTATTTGGACGGCCATGGCGAGCTGGACTTCTGGAATACCTGCTGGACGGCCATGCAGTTGCAGCGGTTCTATAACGTGACCCGTATCACGTTAGACGGCAAAATCAACGCTTTGCGAAATATTTCTATTGATGATACAATCTCCGGGAACTTGGTTCTTGGCGACAACAAATACGATGTCCTGATTGTGGCGCAACCCACCCAACCATTCAAAGAGTACGACAAATACGTTATTGACCAATTCATCATGCGTGGAGGCAAGGTGTTGTGGCTCATTGACAACACCACCGCTTCTTTGGACAGCCTGCGGGCCGCGCCAGAGTTCTTCACAACCCCGAGAGCGTTGTATATCAACGACTTGCTTTTTACTTACGGTGTGCGTATTAACACGGACTTGATTCAGGATTTAAGTTGTCTGCCTGTGCCGCAACAGGTAAGCATCATCGGCGACCAACCGCAATACAAGTTCATGGTCTTCCCGTATTGTCTTGACATTGTGAACTTTGGCAACCATCCGATTGTTCGAAACCTCAAAGATGTTAAAGCTGACTTTGCCGGCAGTATCGATTTAGTGGGCAACAACGCCGACCTTACAAAGACTGTGCTGATGACCACTTCGGAACGCACCAAGGTAGTACCGACCCCCTCCATCGTGACCTTGCGGGTGGGGTTGGTGAAGCCGAACCTTCAGGAATACTCTTACCGCAACGTGCCCGTGGCCGTGCTGGTGGAGGGAAACTTCCAGTCAGCATTTAAGGGCATCCTTCCCATCGAATTCGACACTATCAAGGAATTGGATTACCGCGACCAAAGCGAATACACCCGCCAGATTTTCGTGTCCGATGGAGACATTATCCGCAATCCTTTCGACAGCAAACGCAACCAGCCCTATCCGGCCGGTTACGATATTTACACACGCCAGACTTTCGACAACACGGAGTTTATCGTGAACTGCGTCAACTATTTGTGTGCGGATGATGACCTGCTGCAACTTCGCGCCAAGAATTTCAAGATTGGTTCGTTGAATAGCGAGAAAGTCCGCAACCACAAAGTGTTGCTGGCTGCACTCAACATCGGCATCCCGTTGTTGCTCATCGCACTGATGGGCACACTGCTGATTGTGATGCGGAAAGTGACGTTTTCAAAGAAACAGTAGATGTTAGAAAACGGCTTTTAGCTCTTAGCTTTTGGCATTTTGGTCAAAAAATGGCCAAAAGCTAATAGCCAAAACGGCCGTAAATCTCTTCCAAAACCTTCTCTTCGTTTTCCCAAGTCAGCTCTTGGGCGGCAGTTTTGCAGTTCTCGCGACATTGGGAAAGCCGTTCCGGAATGGCTAACTTTTCAACTGCTTGCGCGATGGATTCTGGTGTCACGGTTGAGGAAATCTCTCCGACATCATACTTTTTCACGATATTTGCCCGCTCCACCAAGTTGGAAACAACCATCGGCGTTCCGGCTTTGATGTAGTCGAAAATCTTATTCGGCAGACTGAAACGCAAGTTCGCACTCAAATCGGTGTCGATGGCCATTCCGATATCTGCCAGAGAGGTGTAGTTAAAGAGATTTTCGGGCGTTTGCCGAGGGACAAAAGTAATCCTATCTTGTAATTGCATTTGTTTCGTCATCTCTTTCAGTTGCGGTAACACCGTCCCTTCGCCAACAATAAACAGGTGATAATCAGGAAGATGTTGCATTGCCTGGACAATTTCTTCCCCACCGCGCCCTTCATTGATGCCTGCACCCTGCAATAACAGAACCGTCTTATTTTCCGGCATTTGCAACGATTTGCGGGTAGCGGTAACCGAAAAAGAGCTTGCCGAAGGAATGTTCCGCACTAAATAAGGGTGGATTCCATATTCCTTTTCATACTGATCCACAATGGATTGGCTGACCGTGATGACCGTTTTCAGCTTTGGGAAACAACGCTTTTCGATGCCGTGCCATACCTTGTAAGATATTGGTTTACTGACTACAGAAAGCTCTCCGCAGAAATACTCGTGACTGTCATAGACCAACTCTTTCTTCCGCCATTTACTAACCAAATAATTGGGTAGTAAGGTGTCTAAATCATTGGCTACTAACAAGTCGCATTTCTTGAAAAGCAGATAGAGCAGCAGACGGAATTGATATTCCGCATAGAACAGGAAACCGCGCCGGAAAAGCAGCCGCAGCCGTTTGGTTTTATATGGTCGCGGTGCCAATTTCGGGGAATCGCCATAGCAACGGCCTACGAGTGTGACATCAAAGCCCTTTTTGTGAAGAAAAAGGGACATTTTGTCCATCCGCTGGTCGGTGTAGAGATCTTCGGTAACCGAGAGGATGACCCGTTTCATTATTCGGCCGACTCGAATCTTCCGTGGCAGTTCTTGTATTTCTTGCCGCTACCGCACGGGCAAGGATCGTTCCGGCCAACTTTCTTTTCGACGCGGATAGGTTCGTTGGCGGGTTTGCCGGGAGCCACCTGACGGCCACGCATTTCCTGCCGACCGGTCTGCAGTTTCTTGGCATCCGACTCAGGCAGTTTCGCCTCTTTCAGTTCGGTCTCTTCCACAATGGGTAACCTGCCGATATTCAGGAAGGTGACGATTTCCTCGCTGATGCGGACAAGCAGTTGGTCAAACAGGTTGAAGGATTCGAGTTTGTAAATCAACAGCGGATCTTTCTGCTCGTAGGAGGCATTTTGCACGCTCTCCTTGAGGTCGTCCATGGCGCGAAGGTGTTCTTTCCAAGCGTTGTCGATCACGGCGAGGGTGATGCCTTTCTCAAATGAGAGACCCACCTCACGGCCTTGGGTTTCGTAGCATTTCTTCAACGGAGCCACAATGTTGATGGTCTTCTTGCCGTCGGTGAAGGGAATGGCGATGTTTTGGAAACGGTCACCGTGCTCCAGATAGACACGCTCAATGACCGGATAGGCCTGCTCCGCAATCTTCTGCAATTTGGCTTTATAATGGTCATAAACGACAGGATAGAGCTTCTCCACTAACGTACTTTGACGCTCTTGCAGGAAATATTGTTCTTCAAATGGTGATTCGCAGCCAAAAGTGCGAATCATAGACATCTTGAAGTATTCGAAATCTTTCGCTTCCCAAGCGTCGGCCACGAGCGTTTCGCACACGTCATGAACCATCTGGGCAATATCGATGGCCAGGCGGTCGCCGAAGAGGGCGTTGCGGCGTTTGCGGTAAATCGTGGAACGCTGCTTGTTCATCACGTCGTCGTATTCCAACAAACGCTTACGGATGCCGAAGTTATTCTCCTCGACCTTCTTCTGGGCGCGCTCAATGGACTTGGAAATCATGCTGTGCTGGATCACATCGCCGTCCTGGTGACCCATGCTGTCCATGACTTTGGCGATACGGTCGGAGCCGAACAGACGCATGAGGTCGTCCTCCAGCGAGACGAAGAATTGGGAGCTGCCGGGATCGCCTTGACGACCGGAACGACCACGTAGCTGGCGGTCAACGCGGCGGGAATCATGACGTTCCGTGCCGATGATAGCCAAACCGCCTTTCTCGCGCACTTCCGGTGTCAGCTTGATATCGGTACCACGACCGGCCATGTTGGTGGCGATGGTGACAGTGCCTTCGCGACCAGCTTCTGCCACAATGTCAGCCTCCTTCTTATGCAGTTTGGCATTCAAGACATTATGCTGTATATGTCTGCGGGTCAAGATGTTGGATAACAACTCGGAAATTTCGACCGAGGTAGTACCCACCAACACGGGTCTGCCCGCTTCGTGCAGTCGCAGAATCTCATCGACTACGGCGGCATACTTCTCACGTTTGGTCTTATAAACCAAGTCGTTGGCATCCACACGGATAACCGGCTTGTTGGTCGGAATTACCACGACATCAAGTTTATAGATGTTCCAGAACTCGCCCGCCTCTGTTTCAGCGGTACCGGTCATGCCGGCCAGTTTTTTGTACATGCGGAAGTAGTTCTGCAGGGTGATGGTGGCATACGTCTGCGTGGCAGCTTCCACCTTCACATTCTCCTTTGCCTCAATAGCTTGGTGCAAACCGTCGGAGTAACGACGGCCCTCCATGATACGGCCAGTCTGCTCATCCACAATCTTCACCTTGTTGTCGATGATGACGTATTCCACATCCTTGTCGAACATGGTGTAAGCTTTCAGCAGCTGATGGACGGTGTGGATGCGGTCGGAAGCGATGGCGTAGTTGTTATAGATTTCCTCCTTGCGGGCCAGTTTCTCGTCAGAAGAGAGGTTTTCCTTCTCCAATTCGGCGATTTGCGCACCCACATCGGGCATGATGAACATCTTGGCCTCATCGGCATCCTTGCTGATGAGGTCAATACCTTTGTCCATAATATCAACCGTGTTGAGCTTTTCCTCAATCACGAAATAGAGTTCGTCATCAATAAGGTGCATGTTACGGTTTTGGTCCTGCATGAAGAAGGATTCCGTACGTTGCAGCACCTGTTTCATGCCGGGTTCGCTCAGGAACTTGATGAGCGCCTTGTTCTTCGGCAGACCGCGGTGGGCGCGGAGCAGCAGCATGGCGCTTTCGTCCTGCGGTTTCGGATCGGGGTTCTCGGCCAGCATCTTCTTGGCTTGCGTAAGGATTTGCGCCACGTAGGTGCGCTGAGCCTCATACAGCTTTTGCACGATGGGTTTGTACTGGTCGAAAGCTTGTTGGTCGCCTTTGGGCGTGGGACCGGAGATAATCAACGGGGTACGGGCATCGTCAATCAACACAGAGTCCACCTCATCGACGATGGCGTAGTTGTGCGGGCGTTGCACGAGCTCGCCGATGTTGCGGGCCATGTTGTCACGCAGGTAGTCGAAACCGAACTCATTGTTGGTACCGTAGGTGATGTCGGCGTTGTAGGCGCGACGGCGGTCGTCGGAGTTGGGCTCGTACTTGTCAATGCAATCCACGGTGAGGCCGAGGAATTCGTAGAGCAGACCCATCCACTCGGAGTCACGTTTGGCCAGGTAGTCGTTGACGGTGACCACATGGACGCCTTTGCCCGGCAGTGCGTTCAGATAGACGGGCAGGGTGGCGACGAGGGTTTTACCCTCACCAGTGGCCATCTCGGCGATTTTACCTTGGTGGAGCACGATACCGCCGATGAGCTGCACGTCATAATGGCACATGTCCCATTGGATCATATTGCCGCCGGCCATCCAACGGTTCTGGTAGATGGCCTTGTCGCCCTCAATGGTGACGCATTCGCGTCTGGCGGCTAGGTCGCGGTCGTGCTGCGTGGCCGTCACGGTGATGGTTTCGTTCTCCTTGAAGCGGCGGGCAGTCTCCTTCATCACGGAGAAAGCCTCAGGCAGAATGTCGTTGAGGATGTCCTGCGTGGTGGCGTAGATCTTATCCTCTAATTTCTCAATTTCTTTGTATTTATCCTCCTTTTCCTGCACGGGGATGTCATAGTTCTCTTCCAGATAATGGCGCAGTTCCGCCACCTGGTTTTCCTCCTTTTGCGTTGCGGTGCGGATTTTGTCGCGGAATTCTTCGGTTTTGTGTCGTAAGTCGTCAATAGGGAGATCTTTGATCGTTTCATACGCAGCCAGTGTCTTCTTCAAGAGCGGCTGCAGTTCTTTCATATCTCTATCTGCTTTTGTACCAAACAGTTTCGTTAAAAAATTTGCCATATATGCCTATTTAGTTTTTTTCAAAATAAAGCGGCAAAGATACAAAAATCTTGCCATAAAAAGTTCATGTTTCCAATTGCTTTTATCGTGAAATTCCGTCATTCGTGCAACCTGTATTGTCAAAGTTGGAATTTTGGAACTACGTCTTTTTATCTGTTGTCTAATCCTTAAAAATCGTATTTTTGCACCGTGAAAATTATGAGTATTTCTACGAAACCCATAGAATTCCACGGCAACTGCTTGTTCGTGTCGGACGCGCATTTCCGCACCCCGCCGGATACCGCCAGTGAGGAGCGAGAACAGAAGCTCGTGCAACTGCTTAAAAGTCAAAAAGGAAGACTTCGACACTTGTTTCTTCTGGGCGACATTTTCGATTATTGGTTCGAGTACCGTGACGTGGTGCCGAAGGGGTATGTCACGCTATTTGCCTGTCTGAAAGAGTTACATGCGCAAGACACTCAGATTCACTATTTTACGGGCAACCATGATATGTGGGTGGAGGATTATTTCACGCAGACTTTCGGTGCCACCGTCTATCATGAGGCTCGTCTGGTGGACATCAATGGACACCGCTGTTTCGTTGGTCACGGCGACGGGCTGGGTGGCAAACAGCGCAAATACCTGCTCATCAAGCGGATTTTCAACAGCAAGTTCAACCAGCGGTTGTATAGCATGTTGCACCCGAGACAATCGTTCGCCATCTCACGTTTCTTTTCTGAAAAGAGCCGCAACTCTCATGATGAAAGCATGTTAATCTTCAAAGGCGAGGACGAATTCCAAGTACAGTTCGCCCGTGAAATGCTGCAGACCACAGACGTGGAATTCTTCATTTTCGCACACCGCCACATCCCCACACGCTACGAGCTTGCGCCAGATCATCTTTTCTTCAACACCGGCGACTGGCTGGATAATTTCAGCTACGTGACCTTTGGCACAGAGGATGCCGAACCTGTATTACATTCCTAAACATCGAACACTATGGACAACCAACATACAAACACCCAGAACATCCCGCACCGCGCGGGCTTCGTGAACATCATTGGCAACCCCAACGTGGGCAAAAGCACGCTAATGAACCAGCTGGTGGGCGAGAAGGTCTCCATCATGACCTCCAAGGCGCAAACCACCCGCCACCGGATCAAGGGCATCGTCAATGGCGACGACTACCAGATTGTCTATTCCGACCTGCCAGGCGTGCTCGACCCCGCCTACATGATGCAGAAGTACATGATGAAGTTCGTCACGGACTCGCTGCAGGACGCCGACATCATCCTCTACCTCATCGAGTGCGGGGAGACCAGATACAACGAGCAACTCGTCGAAAAGATCAACAAGATGGGGATCCCCGTCGTGTTCATCATTAACAAAACCGACAAATACACTGAAGAGCAAGTGACGGAATCGAAAAACAACTGGCAATCGATTCTCCCCACCGCAGATGTCTTCGCCATTTCCGCATTGAAAGGAGTCAACATCGAAGCCGTGCGCAACCGCATCATCGAGCTACTGCCCGAATGCCCGCCCTACTTCCCGAAAGACGCACTCACCGACCGCCCGATGCGTTTCTTCGTTTCGGAACTCATCCGGGAACAAATCCTTTTGCAGTACAAGAAGGAAATCCCGTACAGTGTAGAGGTAGTCGTGGAAAGCTACAAGGAGGAACCCGACCTCATCCGGATAGCCGCGACCCTCTACGTGGAACGTTCCACGCAGAAGGCCATCATCATCGGCAGCAAAGGTTCAGCCATTAAGAAATTAGGTACAGATGCGAGACTTTCCATCGAAGACTTCCTGCAAAAGCACGTCTTCCTCGACCTGTCCGTGAAAGTCCTCAAAGACTGGCGCAACAACGAGCTGCAGATGAAACGCTTCGGCTATTCTTTAGGGGATTGAGGAATGTATTGCGGAAAAAGGCGGAAAGGCGGAAAAGAGCGGAAACTTTTCCGTATGTTTCCGCTTTTCTGCATCAATTTCCGCAAAAATCTCTCAAATTTGAATTTAAAATCCGAACAGGAGTCATGAACTTTTCATTGAAATTATATAACAACCCCAGCCGTTTCTCGGCTATCCCGATGTAGTTGCGGACCTGTGCCTTGTGTTGGTCAGTGAGCTGAGACACTGCCTTAACTTCCAAAATAATCTTGTCAAAGCAAACGAAATCTGCGAAGTAGTAGTGGTCAAGTCGCTGACCGCGATAATAAACATTGTAGCGTTTTTCCCTTTCGAATGGAATACACTGGTAATCAAGCTCTATAGCGAGTGCCTCTTGATATAGACTCTCTTGAAGCCCGACTCCCAGCCTTTTGTGGACTTCGTACACGGCATTGTTGATGGCTGCAGATTCATTTTCAAAAACTAACATTGCAATTATAACTTCTTATTTGTTGTTTTTTCGGTAACATATATTGCGGAAAAGTGCGGAAAGGCGGAAACATGCGGAAACATTTCCGCATGTTTCCGCTTTTCCGCATCAATTTCAGCAAAGAGAGCGATCGATTCCTGTCAAGGTCATTAAAAAGACGCTAATCTTTCAACTTCTTCACTTTCAAGCTGATGAAAGCCTCCGTGATGGTGTCGTCGTCATCGTCACGATCGTCTTTCTCATCATCGTCGCTGTCCTCGCCTGATGACTTCTGCTCCTTGGAAGACTTGTTCATCTCTTTGAGATGCACCTTGCTGAGATCCAAAAGCAGGTCGAAAATCGGGTCTTCCTCGAATTCATGCAAGCTGTGATTCAGAAAGACAACGTCTTTCATCAATCGGAGAAGTTTGTGCATGAACATAAGGAAATCCTTTTTGGAGGCATGGAGCTCCATTTCGCCGTCCTGATCAGGAGAATCTTCTTCCTCCTGATTCTCTTCAGCAGTCTCTTCTTTAACTGTTTCATTTTTGACAATTTCATTCGTTGCTTCCTTTTCTGCGGTCACCTTTTCGCCGCAACCCTTTTCGGGCAAATTTTCTTCAATGTTCTTTTTCATAATGCTTAATTTTAGTCTTGCAAATATACAACACCAAAAAGCCTTTGTCAAGAGTTTTTGAAAAATTTTTTAACACTGATAACCAATAGGTTGTAAATCGAGATAAATAATTTTAACAATAAATAGTTAATTTTAATTTAAAATTTCGCAGATTTTTTGTATTTGAGACGCAAAACCGAAAATAATGTATCTTTGCAGCCGTGTTTGACTTAAACTTAAACTTAAACTTAAACTTAAACTTAAACTTAAACTTAAACTATGACTATGAACTATAACTATGAACTTTGTCTGTTCACTGTTCACTATTCACTATTCACTGATCACTAATCATCATTGCCTTAAAACATCATACATCAAATAAAACAAACAATGAACATTATCGAAAAAATCAAGGAAAATGCCAAGAAGGCCAACAAGCGTATTGTTTTGGCCGAAGGTGAGGAAGAAAGAAACTTAAAAGCGGCCGACATCATCATTGAAAACGGTTACGCCTCCATCACATTGTTAGGCAACAAGGCCAACATCGAGGCCAAAGCTGCTGAATGGGGACTCAAAAACATCGCGAAAGCAGATATCATTGATCCGCTGAACAACCCCAAGAAAGATTTCTACGCCAACATGCTGTACGAAATCCGCAAGAACAAAGGCATGACGATGGAGGAAGCCCTCAAGAAAGTCGAGGATCCGCTTTACTTAGCCACCCTGCTCATCAAGAACAAGGATGTTGACGGCGAAGTAACTGGCGCTCAACACGCTACAGGCGATGTGCTTCGTCCTGCCTTCCAGATTGTGAAAACCTTACCTGGTATTTCTGTCGTTTCCGGTGCCTTCATTATGTGCTTCCAAGACAAGAAGTGGGGTGACGATGGCGTGATGGTCTTCGCTGACTGCGCCGCCGACCCGAACACTGATGAGAACAAACTCGCTCAGATCGCGGTCGTCACGGCTCAAACCGCCCGCACCATCGCCGGTATCGAGCCTCGCGTGGCTATGCTGAGCTTCTCCACGAAAGGTTCCGCAAAACACGAGCTGGTCGATAAAGTGGTCAACGCCACTCGCATCGCCAAGGAGATGGATCCCAAACTCGTGATTGACGGCGAGTTGCAGGCTGACGCCGCTATCATCCCGTCTGTGGGTGCTCAAAAAGCTCCCGGCAGCCCTGTCGCGGGTAAGGCTAACGTGCTGGTGTTCCCGTCATTGGAAACAGGCAACATCGCCTACAAACTCGTGCAACGTTTCGCCGGTGCTGATGCCGTGGGCCCCGTCATGCAAGGCATGGCAGCTCCTATCAACGACCTCTCCCGCGGCTGCTCCGTGGAAGACATCGTCAGTCTCGTGGCCATCACCGCTTGTCAGGCCGCTGGTAACACGTTCTAATCGGTAAACCAAACCTTTATAGAGACGGGGCGCACCCCGTCTCTACATTTATATATATGTCACAATTCTCCTTTCACTGGCAGTTGGCGCACCGCATTTTGCGAGAAAAGGGCAATCGCTTTGCCAAACCGATTATCCGTCTTTCGGTGTTCGGTGTCGCGCTCGGCGTGGTCATCATGTTGGCTGCCATCGGTGTCACAGCCGGTTACAAACAGGTGATTGAGGAAAAGGTGGTGGCCATGGGACAGCACATCCGCATCTCTCATTACGATCGGAATTACTCCCACGAGCAAACACCCATTATACTGAATGACACGCTGTTACAAGAATTGCGACAGAATCCGGAAGTCAGTTCCATCCAACCCTACGCCACGAAGGTGGGCATTATCAAAACGGCCGATCAGGTGGAAGGTGTTGTGCTGAAAGGTGTGGACGCTTCTTTCAATGGCCGGCAATTCGCCCGGAATATCGTGGAAGGTGACACTTTGCTGTTAAACGATACCGTGGCCGACAACCACATCATTCTTTCCAAACAGCTGGCTGACAAACTGCAAATCAAGTTGGGAGACAAAGTGCGCACCTATTTCGTGCAGGATCCGCCAAGACAGCGAAGCTTCACGTTGACAGGTATTTACGAGACAGGTCTGCCCGAATATGATGCCAAATTCGCCTTGGTGGATCTCCGTCACGTGCAGAAACTCAACGACTGGAATCCTCAACAGGTGAGCGGTGTGGAAGTGCTCACCCGTGATTACAACAAAATAGACGAAGTAGGCGAACAACTTCACCATCAAATAGATATAAACCTGAAAGCAGAAACCATAAAACAGATTTACCCCGAAATTTTCGACTGGATTGCCCTATTCGACACCAATGTCTCTGTGTTGCTCATCATCACAACCTGCGTCTGCATGATTACGATGATGTCCATCTTTTTCATCATCATATTGGAACGCACACGACTTATTGGTATTCTTAAAACCTTGGGAATGAAAACAAAAAATGTGGTTCACACCTTTTTGATGGTGGCGGGTCGCACATTATTACAAGGGCTTTTGATTGGAGACCTCATCGGCCTCGGTTTAGGAGCATTGCAACAGAAATTCCATCTCGTCAAACTTGACCCGGACACTTATTATGTCAACTTCGTGCCCATCAAGTTTCAATTTTGGGAAGTCATACTACTTAATCTCGGAGTTTTTACAGCATGTATTCTTGTGCTTGTCGTTCCCGCTTGGATTATCAGCCGGAAAATTTCACCCGTAAAAGCTGTACAGTTCGAATAGATTTGAAAACGCATCTCTTTGGTGCCACAGTTGGAGTATTTTGTTCGCTGCGCTTTAAAACCGCATATGGTTCTGTCCGTATGGAAGAATGCAGCATTTTGGAAACGGCTTTATGCGACCAACATCAGACAGATGATCGGGTTTTTCTACCGTTATGTCAATGACTTGGCATTGGCGAAAGATTTGTCACACAAGGCATTCCTCAAAGTGCTGGAACGCCCCGACACCTACTGCGCCACCGGCCACCTCAAGGTATGAATGATGCGCATAAATGTGAACCACGCCATCCAGTATCTGCGCGAAAGTTTTGATACCGTTTCAATTGTGGAAATGAGAAAGAACAACGCCATAAAAGCCAGCTGACTTTCTGACGCGTAGAGCTCGCTGATGGAATCTTTGGCAATCATGCGGGTGAATTCTTCGTAATCGGACTCTTTCAAGGGCAGCATCAGCGGCATGATAGCATGTCCGTGGGAGATGTAGTATTTGGCCCCGATGCTGTGTGCAAAAGCATGCACATTGCCCGCAGGCTGCGTATTAGTAGCCTTGCCACCGTATATCGCAGCAAGGCAACTTGTGTATCTGTCTTCTGAAAATGAACGTATCCATATCTCAAATCACAATTCACAATTTCATCATCCGTGGTATTTCAAAAAAAAGCCGATACCCAGCACCGCCAGCACTATGAAAACGACAAACAGCGCAATCATGATGGTGAAAGCTACGACGGTTTTCAGAATGGTGCGCCCCCAGCCATAGCCGCTCATCTGTTTGAGTGGGATTATGGTGAGTAATAAGGATAGTATGGTGAGCATTGACAGATTGAAGAAATCGAACACGATGGAATAGACAGTGTACATGTTGGCGATATAGACCAACGAGATAAAGAGCTCGGGATATCGCAGGTCGGGGATATTCGGGCTGTGCCGGAAAAAGAGGAAGAGGTTTCCGGAAATCAACAATAACAGCAACAAGACGTTAATACTGGGGTATTTTTGCGAGAAACGTTCTATCTTATCCATTGTACCATATAAGATGGAATTAATTCGCGACTCTTGAGAATAATCTACTTCAAAAGAATTGTGAACACCTTCTTCATCAATGGTGATACTTTGCTCCTTTGTGGGAGCATTTTCTTCAAAAGTATCACCTGTTTTGCCTGCTTTGTCCGTTTCCCTCTCCTGTTTCAACTCATCGACAGATTGGGAATCGCCATGCAATGCGTGCCCCGTAATGTTCAGCCCATGGGTCACGAGGAGGGAGATGGCCGCGAGCAGGAAATACATCTTGAAAGGAGCGAAGTAGGAAGCCCTCTTGCCGCGGAGATAGTCGAGAATCAGATAGCCGGGGCGCAGAATGAGGTCGCGGATGGAACGGAACATGCCACGCTCGCCCATTCCGTAGGCGTCTGCGAAATTCTCCGCCGCAACCTTTATGGAAAAACGGACTGTGTTTGCTGCCTGCCCGCAACGAGGACAGTAATTGCCAGTATAATGGTCATGACAGTTCAGGCATTCGTGCTCCTCCTCAGTGTTCGGAGCCACAACGCGCGGTGTCACCTGCCACTCTCGGAACTGCTGGATTTTCTCTTTTAGGTTGGAATTCTTTTTCATATTGACAATGCAAAAGTAACAAAATTTCAAATACATAAGCAAATTATTCATCTTCTGAAATGCAAACATTCATTAAGTTTGTGCCCCACAAAAAAAATCGTACTTTTGCAGCCTCAAATCCCGAATATGAAAAAGTATCTCGGACCTCTCAGCAAAGACAACCCGATTTTAGTGCAGACGTTGGGCGTCTGCTCTGCGTTGGCAGTGACCGCGCAACTCAAGCCCGCCGTGGTCATGGCGCTCTCCGTGACGGTGGTCTGTGCCTGCTCAAATTTCATTATCTCCCTGATGCGCAACACGATACCGCCGCGCATCCGTATCATCGTGCAGCTGCTGGTGGTCTCCTTCTTCGTTATCCTCGTGGATCTGTTGCTGCAGTCGTATCTCTATGATGTGAGCAAGATGCTGTCGGTGTTTGTGGGCTTGATCATCACCAACTGCATCATCATGGGCCGGTTGGAGGCCTTCGCGCTGTCGCACAAACCGTTCCCGTCGTTCATGGACGGCGTGATGAACGGTCTCGGCTACGGGCTGGTGCTCGTCGTGGTGGCCTTCTTCCGTGAGTTGCTCGGCTCCGGCACGTTATGGAACCACCAAGTCGTCCCCGACAGCTGGTACGCCGCCGGCTACCTCAACAACGGGCTGATGATTTTGCCCCCGATGGCGCTGATCTTGATTGGAGTGATTATTTGGGCGAAAGGTCCGAAGGCAGAGGGTCAAGGTTCCAAATGAGTACTGGCGAGGACGGGATTCCGGCACCGTGCTGTCCATCAGCCCGATGCGGGTGTCGGAAGCGTGGCGGTTAGAGGCGGCGTAGACGAGGGAAGCGTCTTCATAGCGGCGAAACTCCAAGAGAATGTGGTTCATCCGAAAAAAACAAATTATCGGCAATTATTTTGATTTATTGACGAAAATTTGTGTATTTTTGCACCGACAAAAAAGACAAGGATGTATGACACTTTACACATAGACGAGTTATGTAACACATTGGGTGACAGGACACAATTGACATCTAATGAGATTGCGAATTTCTATCGGAGCTACTCTCCTGACATTCCAATTTCGACAATTCGATGGAAAATTCACTCTCTTGTTAACAAGGGGGTGATATACTCTATTGGGCGGGGGCTTTACCGATTTGGGAGAAAGCCTATATTCAAACCAAACATCTACACAAGAACAGCAGCAATAGCAGAGATTATGCATCGCAGATTGCCATTCGCAAAATATTGCCAGTGGGATCTGCATGTGGCAAATGCATTTTCAACATACCTGCTGAATACGCAGCTGTTTTTTGTTGATGTAGAACGCGATGTTGTCGATGCGGCGTACCACGAAATAGGCAAAACATATCGTCGCACGGTCTTGTATCGTAATCTTAGTGAGGAATTGCCCTATTATGACGGATATATCGTGGTCCGCAACATGGCACTTGAAGCTCCAACCATTGAGGTTGAGGATATGCCCTTGGCGTCGTTGGAGAAAATTTTGGTGGATTTTGCACTTGACAGGATATTCCCTTTTTCAGATACTGAGATTGTTGACATCTATGCAAATGCAACTGCCGACTATTCCGTCAACACCAGCCGGATGCTCCGTTATGCTGGTCGTCGGGGCCGCCGTGACGTTATCGAAGAAATCTTGGACGAAATAAACCATTAAACTATGATTACGCAAAATTCATTCACCGCAGATTGGATAAACCAAGTATCGAAGAGATACAAAGCCGATAAAATCCTGGTAGAGAAATCTGTCCGGGCTTTGTCGTTGCTGGAGGGTCTCTCTGAATCATCGCTTCCTTTCGTTTTCAAAGGAGGGACGGCACTGATGCTAATATTCAAGAAGCCGCACAGATTGTCCATCGACATTGACATCATCCTTCCGTTGAGTAACCAAAACCTTACTGCGACCCTTCAACAAATTGCCATTGACAAGGTTTTTTCTCGCATTGAAGAACATAGCAGAAAATCTGGTATAGTTCCACATTGAGGGAGCCATTTTGTCCGCTGCCAAGGCGTATTATCTTGTATCACAGATTGAAACGGGTAGTATCACCATCGAGAAATACAGCAGTCGGCAACTGGAGCGCATGAAGGGCTGGTTGTTCACAGACTACGAATACACAAAACTCAACAAGCTAAAGAAGTCTAATCCAGAGGCTTTCTTCTATTTGTATTTGGCATTACATAGATAATTGGGAGCATGGAGGCGGTGATGGGCTCGTTTCCGTATCCCTCCCTAGCCCGTCAGGACTTCCATATCTGTAGCACGTGAACGTTCCCGACCGCGCCCCGAACCCCGTTAGGGGTTCCCTATCTGTAGCCGTTGGCGATGCGGCATTCCCCACAACCCCGTGAGGGGTTGCATATCGGGCACGACAATGTTTCCGCAACCCGTTGAATATGAATCCCCTCCGGGGATTTGAACCCGCGCATGGGCATCCGTTTTTACAGATAGGCATCCCCTAACGAGAACAAGTCACCTCGCTCACCAACGCCTCTATCGGCACGGTGCTGTCCATCAGTCCGACGCGCGTGCCGGAGACGTGGCGGGTGAGGGCGGCGTGAGAGAAGATGTTCCCTTTGTCTCAAGAAACTCGCTC
>CAMJPH010000036.1 GCA_946407715.1 uncultured Bacteroidales bacterium
GTGGCAGTTTAGTATTTAAAGATTGTCTTTTCAACCGTACAGGTCGAAAAATTTTTGAATTGTGGTAGATAGAGAATTTTGTCCGCTTCAATGCCGTCGCTCGTTTGATGATTTTCAATTCTTTTGATTTTTGCGGCGAAGATACAACTGCACGGTGGAACAGACCGAGAGAACGAGTTTTTTCATGACGAAAAATGATTGGGCAAAAAACTTAATTCGCTGTTGTATTTCCTCTCTCCGACACTAGTAGAGATGTTACACACCGAGCCTCTACGCGTTTTCCTTTGCATATAGTTACATAATTCACCATGAAACACCGCTTTTCATGCACTTTTTGGGCGAGGCGTGGTGTTTGACAGTCTCTGACAATTCTTTTTTTTTCGCACCATCAGGCTCACCCATCCCATCTCTTGCAAAAAATGAGACCAAAACAGACTCGGTTTTTAACGTACAAATCAGATTAGGATAATTAATAATTTGATTTGTAATAAAATATAATTCTTAAAAAAACTTAAAAATCAAATAGAATTTTTTATAGTTTTGCAGCGTCTTAATTTTAGATTATGTTTTACGGCTTCAAAAAGCGAATGATTTGCCAGGCACTGGCCAAACGGAACAAGCAAAATCCGTTTGACTACCAATATGTCGAGAACTTTTCCCTCGAAGGAGAAACGGACACGATGCTGAACAATTCCTATTATTTTTCGGCCCACGACGAGAAAATGTCCGTCTTTGCACGCTTGGGCAAGAGGGTTCATTCGGAGGAAACATGGTTCGTCATCTTTCTGAACGGCAAGATTTATTCCTTGCCACAAGAATTTTTCCCCGCTGGGAAAGCTCTCCTCCATGTGGAAAAAAACGGAGACAACTGGACAATTTCCTATCAAGGCAAGCTGAATGATAGCGACGAGGCAAGCCTTCATGCAACCTTTGTAGGCAAGCAGAAACCCATTGATTTCACGAGCGATATGCCGGCGGAGAGAATGGCGGCAGGAATCGCCAACGAGAAATGGAGCAAATCGTTTTTCGGTCAGCTGCAAAATGTCAGCGGACAATGCCACTATGAGCAGGAAGGCGTGCTGGAAGGCCAACTGACGCTGAACGGTAAAACCACAGATTTCCGCCTGCCGTGCGTGCGCGACCATTCCTTCGGGAAGCGAGACTGGAACTATATGAACAACCACCTCTGGCTGATTGCCGTTTCCCAAAACCAGCAGCTCAACTACTCCTTAGTATCTTATCCCGTGATGAGTGTCTTGGAGGTGGGGCATTACCGAGACGAAACGGGGCTGCATTTCATGTTGCAGGCAGATCTGGATTTTCAGCAAATCAACCAAGGAACCATTCCCCACGAGCTGGCTTTTCGCATGAAACTGGACGATTCCAGAACGATTCCCGTTGAAGTGAAGTTCCTGACGGGCGTCACATACCATTTTCAGGAAGGCCAATATATTCTGCACGAGAACATTGCGGAATTCAGGATCGACGGCAAAACCTGCCGCGGCATTCTGGAAATCGGCTTCAACGCTGACAAAAACCGTTATTTCAATCAAAGAGAACTAAAGAAGATAAGAAGATGAAAATTTACCAGTTAGGACAATTACCGGAAGAGATTTATCCGTCCGTAGGAGGAAAAGCGAAAGGGCTGGACATGTTGGTTCGGCACGGATTCTCCGTTCCCAAAGGGTTCGTCATCACCAACACGGACCAAATTGACGAAGAGGCAATTTATCAGGCCTTTGACGCCATGAAAGCGGAAAAAGTGTCGGTTCGTTCGTCGGCTTCCAACGAGGATCAATCATCTGCCTCCAATGCCGGACAATATGAGACTTGTCTGTTCGTGGACCGCTCCCATCTGATGGAAAGCGTCAAGAAATGCTTGGAGTCCCTGAATTCCCGCCGCGTGGAGGATTACGCCCGCCACTTCGAGTTGAAACAGGGCACGATGAACATCGTCGTCCAGGAGATGATTGACAGCGACAAGGCGGGGGTGCTTTTCACCGCCGGTCCGAACAACGGGTCGGCAATCCTCATTGAAGCGGTCAGCGGACAGGGCGAGAATCTGGTTTCCGGTCAGGTCACCGCCCACCGCTACGAGATATCCCGCAAATACTACCGTCCTTGCAGCGACGACTTGCTCAACGAAGACGAAATCAAGCGGCTCTACGAGACCGGGAAGAAAGTCCGGACGGTTTTTGACGGGGAGATGGATCTGGAATGGGCTATCCACAACGGACAGCTCTATCTGCTGCAAATGCGCCCCATCACGACAGAAATCATTGACATTGAAGAGTTTGACCGCGATGATGACTTGAGAGGACACCTCTTTACCAAACGAAATGTGGGCGAGATGATGCCGGGAGCCGTCACGCCGCTGACGCTGTCCACCTCCGCGAAAGCCATCGACTACGGCATGCGTTATATGCTCTACAAGGCCGGAGTGTATCGCTCGCCCTACGAAGAAAAACCGCTGCGGCTGATTTCCTCCATATCGGGACATCTGTTCTTCGACATGAATTTGCTTTACAACATGTATGCTAAGGTCGGAATCGCCAACCCGCAGTCGATGAATCTGTCCATCATGGGCGAATACCACGACTATCCGCCCATCACCGCCAAGTTCTCCAATCCGATAGTCCGCAGCATCAATTCCGTGAAATTCCTGTGCTATGTGATGTCCGGCAGACGCGCTATGAAGCGTTTCGACACGATGCTGACCAAAGTCCACTTTGCCGAAACCACTTCATATCAAGAACTTTATCGGAGCATAGACCATAATCTCGCCTATTTGGACGAAAGCCTCATCTACCATTATGCTTCCTCGTCGTCTTCCGGCAGCGCCACCAGCACTCTGTACATGATGCTTGACAAGTATTTCCCTGACAAAAAGAAGTATCAGTCTTTCCTGTCGCATCTGCTGACCAACATCCCCAACATCGAGAGTGCCGACATTCTCTCGTGTTTGCAGGAGATGGCGGCGTTAATCAAAAAGCGCGAACCCAAAGCCGTGGATTTCCGTGCTGACGAATTGCTGGAATTCATTAAAAACGACGCGGAGACCAACGCCAAATACCAGGATTTTCTGGCGCGTCACGGCCACCGCTGCATCAAGGAGGCGGAAATGAGGAACAAGCCGTGGAGAGAAGACGAACTCCCGCTGATGAATTACCTGCAGAGCATCATCAATTCCCCGATGAAACTCGTTCAAAGTGAAGAAAAGATAGACCTTCGTAAAGAATTTGCTTTTATCCGGAACCCTCTGTTAAAACGGGCTTCCATCATTTTTGCCAAGAGGGCCAGACAAGCGGTGGTGGATCGCGAATACACAAAATCGCAGTTAATCCAAATCATCGACCTTTTCAAACAGCAATACGCACGCTTATCCAGTCTGATGGTGGCTGCCAATGTGTTGACTGATACGGATTTGATCTACTTTCTGACGCACTCCGAAATCGGCAAGCTCATTGACGGCGACACTGCCCTTCTCGCTGTTGCTGAAAGGAGACGAAAAGCATACGCAATTCAGGAAAATCTCTCGTTTGACGATATTTATATAGGAAAGCCCACAGCGGATGTCTTCGATGTGGGACAAAATGACGGTGTGATGAAAGGCGTTCCCGTCTCCAACGGGGAATGCGAGGGGGTTGTGCGCGTCGTTTATTCCATCGACGACGCCAACAAACTGCAAAAAGGGGAAATCATGGTGGCGCGGTTCACGGATATCGGCTGGACGCCGTACTATTCCATCGTAAACGGGATGATTACCGAAATCGGATCATCGTTGTCTCACGGAGCGGTCGTGGCGCGCGAGTATGGGCTGCCCGCGATTGTCAACATGAAAGGGGCCACCAAACTGCTGAAAAACGGCGACCGCATCAGGATGGACGCGGGCAAAGGAACGGTTGTCCTCGCCGAAGCCTCGTAAAATCCTTTTTATTTGATATTGACGAATGGGATTGAGCAGCCACCCAAGTACAGCGGCAGCTCACACTAATTATGTCGAAAGCCAATAGTCTAATTCATAAAAAGTTGATGCGTGAACCCAGAACAAGCAAAACATTTTAGAATTTCGGATTGGAAATTTTGTATTTTTGCACCGGAAAAATTCAGTCCTGTCGGCAGTTTTTCAACCTCTCTTCCGACAAAGGATTTATTCAAATTTGAGGTTGACATTTTAATCTTATGAAGAAATTAATCCTTTTGGCCTTCGTTGCCGCAATGTTTGCTTTTGTTGGATGTTCTAAAACCAGAACCTGCAATTGTGTCACCAAACAGTCTTTCGATGGTGAACAAATAGTCACAAACACAACCCTTACAATAGACAAAGGTAAATGTGAGGATATGAATGCCACGCAAACCATGACTATGGATGGTGAAACTATCACACAGACCGTCGAATGTGCTGAACAATAGGTATTTTCTTTTCTGTCAAGGCCTATCAACAAGATATTATGAATAAAAACGGATTGTATCTCCCTGTGGTTGAGGAGTTTTATTCGTTACAAGGCGAGGGCTACCACACAGGGAAAGCGGCGTGGTTTGTGCGCGTTGGCGGTTGCGAGGTGGGTTGTTCCTTCTGCGATGAGATGCGAACGTGGAACGCCGCTAAATACCCGATGGTGGACGTAGACGAGATTGTGGCGCGGGCGACGCAGAAGCCGGCGCGGGCAGTGGTGGTCACTGGCGGTGAACCCTTGTTGTACAATATGGATCACCTGTGTTCCAAAATGCACGCCCACAACATACAATGTTTCCTTGAGACCTCAGGATCCGAACCCTTGTCCGGCGACTGGGACTGGATTTGCCTCTCTCCAAAATATGGTGCCCACCCAAAACCAGAGCTCTATTCCAAAGCCAACGAGCTGAAAGTCATTATCGGTTGCGAGGAAGATTTCCAGTGGGCCGAGGAGAATGCCGGTAAGGTAAACGGTCGCTGCTTGCTTCTGCTACAACCTGACTGGAACCGTTGTAACGTGATGATGGGCCGCATTGTGCAGTACGTTCTTGAGCACCCGAGGTGGCGCGTGTCCTTGCAAACGCACAAATATATGCAAATACCTTAGCCATTATGCCTTTTTATGCGTGACAACCACGAAACAAATTTAAAGGAGCTGATTGGTCGTTTTGTGAGCCAGTCCGGAAAGCAGCACCTTATGGACAAGCAGATTCTGTTTGACCGTTGGCCGGAGTATGTGGGGGAAATCTGCGCAAAGCTATCGAAATGTGAAGATTTGCGCAATGGAGTTCTGTATGTGCGTGTGAAGAATGCGGCACTCCGATTTGAGCTTTTCGGGAACAAGTCACAGATATTGAAGAAAGTGGAATCAGATTTCGGCTCGCTGGTTCAGGAAATCGTATTCAGATGACAACCCGTTAGCAAAAGCATCCCTTTTGTTTGCAAAATCCAAAACAGTTATGAGATCATTCGGAAGTGACAACCATTCTGGCGTGCATCCCGCCATTTTAGAGGCCATTGCGACCTGTAATGCCGACCATGAAATCGCATACGGCGATGACACCTATACCGCACGAGCGCGGGAGATTTTCAAGGAGCAGTTCGGTCCGCAGGCGGAATTTTTCCCTGTCTTCAACGGCACTGGTGCCAATGTGGTGGCTCAGCGCGCCTGCGTGCGGCCATTCCACAGCATCCTTTGCGCTGAAACTGCTCACATCGCTGTCGATGAATGTGGTGCTCCAGCCTTCATGACCGGTGCTTCGCTGAGGCCAATCGACACGCCCGACGGCAAGCTGACACCAGAGCTTCTTCGTCCGCATCTCACCAACTGGGGCTTTGAACACCATTCGCAACCCAAATCCGTCTATATTTCGCAGTGTTCGGAATTGGGTACGGTCTATACCTGCGAGGAAATTCGTGCCATCGCCGACCTCATCCACCCGTACGGCATGTACCTGCATCTTGATGGCGCCCGCATTGCCAATGCTGCCGTGACTCTCGGCAAAACGTTCAAAGAGATGACCACCGGCTGCGGAGTTGATGTCATTAGTTTTGGAGGCACCAAAAACGGGATGCTGATGGGCGAGGCCGTGGTGGTGTTGAATCCCGAGTTGGTGTCCGAACTCAAATACCATCGCAAGCAATGCGCCCAGTTGAGTTCCAAAATGCGGTATCTCAGTGCCCAGTTTATCGCATACTTTGAGAATGACCTGTGGAAGCAGAATGCCGCACACGCCAACGCGCAGGCGCAGAAGCTCCGCCAGCGTATCACCGCTGTCTTTGGCAACGTTTTCACCCAGCGCACCGACTGCAACATCCTGCTGTTCAGAATCCCACGTCCTATGGCCGACCGCCTTGCCAAGACCACCTTCTTCTACTACTGGAACGAGGCCGACGATGAAATCAGGCTTGTCACCTCGTGGGACACTACGGATGAAGACATTGAGAGCGTGGTGGCAGCGATAGAAAGGTAGAAAGTGAGAATATCCCATTGGGATTTTACTTATTATATCCTGCCACTCAGCCATCAATCTCTTGTCCTCGCTGCAAACAGGTTGTTGGATTCCTGTCAAAGCCTCCCTTCTTCCGCGAAGCTGTAATACATCTCCCGATGGATGATGATGTGATCCACAAGTGCAATATCCATGATGTGGGCAGCTTTGTTTATTTTTTCCGTAAGATTCATGTCTGCTCTGCTGGGTTTGATGGAACCGGAAGGGTGGTTGTGGCACAAGATGATTTGGGTCGCTTTCAGAATGAGGGCTTCCTGTATTACGAGGCGGGTGTCCACCTCAGTGCTTGTGATGCCTCCTTTGCTGATTTGGATAGTTTTGAGGATGAGGTTTGCATTGTTAAGATAGATAACCCAAAACTCCTCGTGATCCAGGTACGCGATTTTTGCCTGCATCAGATTGACCACGTCCATGCTGTTTTGAATATACGGTCGAATCTCCACTTTTTCGGAACGTATGCGTCTTCCGATTTCAAAAGCGGTGAGTAAAGATATTGCTTTTGCTTGTCCGATTCCTTTGATGTTGGATAATTCGGTCAATGTCTTTTCCGAAAGGACGTTAAGGCTGTTTTCGGATGAAGAAAGTAAACGCTTTGCTAACTCCACGGCCGTTTCCGATTCGTTTCCTGTTCGGAGCAAAATGGCAATCAGTTCCGCGTCGGACAGGGCAACGGCACCGTTTTGGGCGTATTTTTCACGTGGTCTGTCTTGAACACTCCACTCTTTGATGGTCAATCGTTTGTTTTCGTAGGTTTGAGATTTGTTCATGGCTTTTGGTTAGTACATTTGCGATCGTTTAAGCAGGTAGGGTAGGAGTATTTGTTCAAAACCTTGCGTGATGTCGGCAGGGATGACATCAATTTGGTATTGTCCGCATTTCACCTTGATTTCTTGGAAATAGTCGCGCACGGTTTGCTGGTAGAATTCGCGAATGTTGTTGGCGTGGACTTTCACCTCGTTGCCGGTTTCCATGTCCACGAACTTGTAGAGTCGGTTCTCAAATGCGAAATCGTACTCCAATTGTTTGTCGAAAGTGTGGAACAGAACCACTTCGTGCTTGTTGTGTCGGAGGTGTCCCAAAGCAAGCAGTAATTCGTCGAGGTTGCTGCTCGTCTCCATCATGTCGCTGAAGATGATGACTAGCGATCGGCGGTGTATCTGTTCGGCGATTTGATGCAGGGTGTCGGTAACCATGGACTGTCGTTGTATGTCGTCGCCGATGGGTTGGAGAACTTTTTCCATTTTACGGTAAATCATCTTGTGGTGTGCATCGCCGCCACGAGCGCGGGTTTGTAGCTCTAATTTGTCAGAAAAGAGACTCAGCCCCACCGCATCGCGCTGGCTTTTGAAAACCTGCATTAGCACAGCGGCGGCATACACAGAGAAGAAGATTTTGTTCGGTTGCGCGAGGGTGTATTTCTGTCGTTTAGGAAAATACATGGAGGACGAGTTGTCAATAACCAATTGGCATCTTAGGTTTGTTTCTTCTTCGTATTGTTTGACGAACAGTTTGTCGGTTCGGGCGTAGAGTTTCCAGTCGATGTGGCGGATTGGCTCGCCGGTGTTGTAAGGTCGGTGCTCGGCAAATTCCACGGAGAAGCCGTGCATGGGGCTTTTGTGGATGCCGGTGATAAATCCCTCCACTACTTGTTTGGCCACGAATTCCACGTGGTCGAACTGTGTTATTTTCGTCAAATCGATTGTATATGCCATAGACAGAAATTTAGGGCGCAAAGGTACAATTTTTTCAGACTGTCAAAGAACATTATGGTTCGGAATTGAATGAATGCCATTCGTTGAGAAAGTCCGCACTGAATGTTGTCACATTTTGGCTTGAAGAGAATAATTCTGATGATGTGAACACTTTTCGGAATCCTTTTTTGTTGTAAAACAGAATGCAGGGGAATTCTTTTTCGGGAATATTTCGGGGCGAGGTGATATTTGAGAATCCAGAAGCACCACAGGAGTATAGTGTAAAAGCTTTGGTGAGATGTTGTTTTATCCTGCTGCTGATATCAAATGCGGACAAACCGTTTAGTGAGTGCGCGTAAACATGTCCGATGTGCAGTGTCTCAGCATCGGTTTGGTTCAGGAGTTCGTAGATGGCGTTCACGCAACCGGAACATTCCAAATCTTGATGCAAAATCAACACGTTTTTTTCGGATGGTAGATTTTGCAGACAGATTCTTTCTTGGTTTATGGTGATTAGGTCGAATGGTTTGGGTTCGTTTGTAGGTGAATACCGCATTATTTTGTATGCGAGTACAGGCTCGTGTGATAGAAAGAACTGATTCTCGTCGTTCAGGTATTCCTTTTCTTTTTTCCCTTGCCAGGTCACGTCCGATTTTAAAGTCACTTGGACTATGATGTCATTCCCGGACGCATTTGTCTTTTCGATACCTTTTTTGAATAGTGTAAATGGGAACTGTGCCGCAACATAGACGCTGTCTTCATGATTGGATGTCGAATAGCGGACAGTGTTTCCGTCTTTTTTTCGTATGGCATATTGCAGCACAGAGTTCCCGGCTACGGTATCATAATAGGTGAAGAATAGCAGGAGATCCCCGTTTAGTGGCATTATTACTTTCGGATAGGAGTATTTGAACAAGTCGTCCTTGGTTGCAAAAATGCGTTCTATCCCGTATGGTACAGATAATGTTTTTTGAATATAATCGTCTTCAAAGGCTTTCCAGGAAGGGATGTCAAAGAGAATTGTGTCCTGAAGTTGTCCGTCCAACGAATACACCTCCAAACGGGGGAATCTCGTGCTTAGGAAGAATACAGATTGTTGGTTGTGGGAAATGTAGCGATTGGGTAGGATTTGGACAATGTGGGGTGCCTCGTAAGGCAGCTCGCGGACCAAAGTCGCCGTATCGCTGTCAAGATTCTGTTGAAGCCACTTGAACCCCTTGTCATGGTCTTCCTCGAAGAAGTTGATTTTCCCTTGATGGAGGTAGCCCGCGAACAAGTTGTGATGACGGTATGTGGCAACCACTTGGTAGTTTTGATTATTGATTTGTTTATAAAGGATTAGCGCTTCCTGTGTGGTGACCAGCAGATACTCTTCGTCAAAACAGAAATCATAAATCCAAAGATCACGGATGTTGAGCTCCGATTTCTTCAGGCTTTCCGGAACGGGAAGAATGATCTCGGTTTGTTCATAATTGTCTAACGACAGTTTGTAGATAACCGCTTGATAGCCATTGTCCTTGTATTGGTATCCCTGTTGTTCGACAAAGTAGAACGCATTGTCTTGTATTCTGCTTTTGAGCAGATTGAGGTTCTTGGGGAGGTGTGTGCATTGCATATTGACCATTGTGTCCAGCGAGAACCGATTGCCAATCCATTCTTGTCCCGTCGCGCCCAGTGATGCCAACATCAAGCTGGCGATGACAATGATGTGTGTTTTCATAGAATCTTTCGTCTTTTAGGAGAGAATGTTAGTTATTACCTACGTTGAGGAGAGTTGTCCTTTCGATGTAGATTGTCATCGTTGACGTGTTGGCAGTGGCGTTTTTCACAACACCTCTGACAACGTAAGTTTCCGTTTTCTGTTTGCCGAGTTTACCGGAGCTTTTTGTCAGAAAGGCAATGGTCTTGGTGTAAGTTGTCGGAATGGCCTTGGCGGGTTTTCCGGCGGCAACGGCTGCACTATTGTTTTCGAGTGCTGTCTCGTATTGCTGAATGACATCGTTGATGGCCTGTTTGAAAGAATACAACTTGCCCGATTCGGTTTCAATAGAGACGGTGTTGCCGTTGTTCACGTTCAGAGCATTGCAGTTGGGAACTCTGCATGCAGAAAAGCCGCTCCCTGAACAATCCAGATGACCTATTCCGTCCGAGTTTACCTCGCCTGGCGAGTAGCTCACATAGTTGTAAAGGTTGAAGATAGCTGTGATGCCGCCTTGGGATTTGGTGACGACCACAGACGGTACTTTTTCGGCGAATGCGCCAAAAGTTAAAACACTCAATCCGATTAAAAATAAAATCTTTTTCATAGTCTTTTTGTTTTTGTTTTGATTTGTTTTGTTTGTTTTTGTTGTTGGTTGTCTCCCTTTCGCGGAGACGATAGTTTCCTATCTTCGTTAATCTTCCTTGTCAGTTGACTAATGGTTTTGCTTCTTTGCGGCTGTCTCTTGTTTTTGGTGATTGAGGTGAATGCTTTCACAGTCAAATTCAATAGGGGGTGCCAGCCCTTTTTGAACATGACAAAGATACAACATTGACAAGCGTTTGTCAATAGTTTTTAAAAATTTTTTTTATGCTGATTATTAGGTGTTTGTCAAAATTTTGTTTACTAATCGAAGACGATTAGTAAAAATCGAGGTCGGAATTTCGCAGATTTTTGGCGATGTGCTGCAAAAACCGAATCGGAGGCTATTCCAAAACCACGTGATTTTTCGCCATGATTTTTCTGAGGTTGATGAGGGCGTACCGCATACGTCCCAGAGCAGTGTTGATGCTGACTTGGGTCAGCTCCGCAATCTCCTTGAAGCTGTAGTCCATGTAGATCCGCATCTTCAGTACCTCCTTTTGCTCTTCGGGAAGGTATTCGACAAAGTGGTTGATGTCTTTGTAGGTTTGTTCGCGAATCATTTTGTCCTCCACGGATTCGTCTTTTGAACCTATGATGGTGAAAATGTCGAACTCGTCACCACCGTCAACTACGGGCATGCGTTGTAGTTTACGGTAATAGTCGATTTTCAGGTTGTTCGCAATCCGCATGATCCACTGGAAGAATTTCCCTTCCTCTTGGTAATTCCCCGAACGGATGGTGTTTATGACCTTGATGAAGGTGTCTTGGAAAATGTCTTCCGCCAACTCTTTGTTTTTGACGGAAACCATAATATAAGAGAACAACCGCCGTTCGTAACGGAGTATAATGGTTTTCAGTGCAATTTCATCACCTGATTGATAACGCGCTATCAGTTCGTTATCGGACAAGGCATTCCAATTCATGATATGCTCCTTTCTTTATGGGGTTAATAAAATCAGAAAGTAGATCTCTTCTCGATAGCGTGTTTCTTTAATGTTTAAAATTGATAATGCCTTTTTGATTTGAACGGCAAAAATACATTTTTTTTCAATATGACACACTTTCGGAAAATTTTTTTTCTGCGCTATAAGAATGTTGAAAAAGATTATCTTTGCATTTTAATCAAGTATGTCTATTATTATGGAAAGAAAATGTCTCTTTTTTTTGTCAATGTTTATCTGTTCTCTGGCATTTGGCCAAGTGGAACAGTATGATATTCAGTTGGATAACAAAATATATGCAGACGGGATTTACAGCGTGCAACTTGCGGTATGGGCAGACCAGATCTCCAGTTCCGTTGGCACATTAGGTGTTGACACGTTTCATATTTCTTTTGACGACCTGGAACTTGAGACACGTCATTTGAAATACACGTTCATCCATTGCACGCATGATTGGAAATGGTCGCAACTGAACCCTATAGAGTATATTGACGGGTTTATGGAAGAAGATATCACGGTGTATGACCATTCTTTTAACACCATTGAACCTTACATTCATTATCAGGCATCATTTCCAAATGAGAATATATCGTTCACGAAATCAGGGAATTATGTTTTGTATGTATATGATGATACTCCGGACAATCCTATTTTGACCCGACGGTTTATGGTTATGGAACCGGTGTCTGCGAGAATCGCCTGTGATGTGCATTACTCTATTGATGCCAATAAGAGGTTTACACATCAGGACGTTGACTTTCTTGTTTTCCCCGGAGCATATCGTGTCAGAAACCCCCAACGGTCGATACACGCGACCATCCAGCAGAATGATAGGTGGGATAATGCCAAAATTGGGCTTATGTACAATTCCGGCGATGTTGAGGAATTGCATTTTGACTTTACGGATGGTCGTAACACTTTTCCCGGCAATGCTGAGTTTCGCACTTTTGACATTACTACACTGCGCTCCAACGCCGACCATATCGTTGGCATCTCTTTTGTGAATCGCCATACGCACGCGTACATTTTACAAGACGAAGCTCGTCCGTTTGCCGCATACGAAAGCAGAGGGAATATGAATGGGCGTTGCTATTATTACAATCGCGACTTGAGAAATGACTATTCGGAAGATTATGTTTTCACGCATTTCACCCTCAAAAGCAGCTTCCCATTCACGGATGGCGATGTCTATGTGTTCGGGGAACTGACGGACTGGCAGTTGCAGGATGATGCCAAACTCCGCTATAACAAAGAATTTGACTTTTGGGAAGCGGAGCTGTTCTTGAAACAGGGTGCGTATAACTATCAGTATGTATATGTTCCACGTGGTAGCGATGAGATTGATGCTTCCTATATCGAAGGATCACATTACCAAACTAATAATATATACAATATTTATGTATATTTCCAAGAAGAGGGTACTTTTTATGATCGGCTTATAGGTTTTCAGTCGTGTTCAATTGCAGATGGACACTAATGCTATCTGTTTTTGATGCATCTCACCGAATAGAACGCGTCTTTTGGGGTGCAATTGATTTCCACGGTTGCATTGGTGTAGAAGAAACGGTGGATAGGGGAGGTGTCGGGACTGCCATCGGAACATGTCCAGAAACCAGCGTTGGTACCAAACCCTTCCGCTTGACCGTTCCACACATTTCCTGCTGGTAATACGGAAAAGCCGGTGCTGTTGTTTGTTGTCACATCTTCAATTATGCAGCAGGTTGCCCCTTTTGTGAGAAAGTCAAATTGCCAGCCTTCAGTGGAGGCCATGGCTTTGGCCACATTGTTGACATCGGTGCCGCAACGGTAATAATCTTTGTAACCCACAAAATCCTCAACTCCCATCCATTCGAAATTGGCGGGTACATGCCATCCATTGGGACAAGGCCCTTGTACACGACCATCTGTTTCCTCCGTCGGTTCGGCACCATTAAGTGTTGAAAACCAAGTGTATAGCCTGCCATAATGATTGATGTGCTGTGGATCGTTGTTCGGCACTTTAGGTGTTGGCGTGATAGCATTGCCGTTTGCGTAATGTGTGACACGCAGGTTTTCGCGCATCCAGCAGTCTTCGCCCATCATAACGGTCTGATACTCATTGCCGTCAATATCAGTTACGGTACCACAGTCGCGAATATTTTGGGCATGAATGGAAACTGTTGCCATCAGTGTGGCGAATATCATGGCAAAAGTTTTAAAAATGTTCATTCTGCGTATTCCATAAATATGTAGAGACGCAATGTGTTGCGTCTCCACTGGTGAATATTATTCGATTCTGTCTGAAATCAGGTATTTATTGCGATCGGAGCCGTTGCGAGCAATGAGTTCGGCGAGGAAGCCGGCGAGGAAAAGCATCAATCCAAACACCATGGCGAGTAGTGCGAGGTAGAACAGCGGTTGATCGGTGACCTGGCGGAAACCGGTCACATGATGCGACATTCGATAGAGTTTCTGCGCAATCAGAATGATGGTGATGACAATACCGATGAGGAACGACAGGGTTCCCAGACTTCCGAAGAGATGCATCGGTTTCTTGCCGAATTTCGACATGAAATTGACGGTGAGTAAGTCCAGGTAACCGTTGATGAAGCGGTTCCATCCGAATTTGGACACCCCATGCTTGCGTTTTTGATGGATGACCACTTTTTCTCCGATATTGCTGAAACCAGCCCACTTGGCGATGACAGGAATGTAGCGGTGCATCTCGCTATAGACCTCAATTGATTTCACTACGTCCTTCTTATAGGCTTTAAGGCCGCAGTTGAAGTCGTGGAGCATGATGCCAGACATTCTGCGTGTGGTCCAGTTGAAAAACTTAGACGGGATGTTTTTGGCTAATTTGGAATCATAACGTACTTTCTTCCATCCGGATACGAGATCGTAGCCATCTTCTTTCACCATACGGTAGAGCTCGGGAATCTCGTCGGGGCTGTCCTGCAAGTCAGCGTCCATGGTAATGACTACATCGCCTTCACATGCCTCGAAGGCTGTGTTCAATGCTGCGGATTTGCCGTAGTTGCGGCGGAAGCGAATGCCTTTGATGGCACTGTTTTTGGCGTGTAATTCCTGAATCACCGACCAAGATTCGTCAGTGGAGCCGTCATCCACCATGATGACTTCGTAGGAAAACTGGTTTTCTGCCATCACGCGCTCGATCCATGCGATCAGTTCCGGCAGTGATTCTGCTTCGTTCAACAGGGGTACTATTACAGAAATGTCCATTATTTAGTTTAGGGTTTAAGGTTGGTTATTAAAAGAATTTTCCTTGATCAGCCCCATTAGGGGCAAGAGCTTGTTAGAGCAAAGTGTTACGGGGTAGCAGTTTCCTTATTTTCGGTTTCCGAAGGGACGAATTCCTCGATCGGTTTCTTCGAGGTGTAGTGGAACATGGCAACGAATAGGCCGAAGAACATGCCGTAGAGCAGGTACATCATGGCACTGACGGCGGCGTATTGCCCGTTTTTGTCGTAGCGGGGTACGCGCGATTTTGTCTCCTCGAAACGCTTGTCCAACGGGTCGATGCTGTCGAGTTGGACGTTGGTTTCTTGCACAATCCCTTGCACGTACGGGGTTGAGGGTTTCTCTTTGTTCTGGTCGATGTAGCTGACCAACGTCTCAATCAGCACCCGTTTGGCGTACGGTGTGAATTGGCCGAGCGTGTACTGCTCTTTGTCGGATTCCGGCTTGGAACAGAGCTTCCCGACGTAGTACTGCTGGATAAGTAGCGTGCCGCTGTTGATTTCGTCGCGCAGCTTTTGCTGGAGTGAATCGGTGGGCTGGCCGCTATCCTTTGTGATGGTCGCGCCGTTGAGCAACACCTCCTTTCGTTCGTTCAGGATGGCGGCGGCAGCATCGGTGTAGGCGTTCAGCTCGGTGGCTGTCAGCGTGTCCTTGGCGAGGTTCTGTCGGTACTTCTCCAAGGCGACGGCGTACTTCTGCTGCAGTCCGTCCTTCTCGATGACGGAGTAGTGCAGCATGTCGTAGCCGAACAGCAGCACCGCGCCGATGAAGGAAATCACGATGCAGCTGAGGAAGGCCTTGGCGAACGAGAGTCGCTCGGGATAAACCTCCTTGAATTCCTTCACGCCGAGATGCAGCACGAGGATGCAGCCGATGATCATGGCCAGGTCAAGCAGTTGCGCCGCCTGATAATCCACCTTGTGGGAGAACATCTTGAGGATTTCGATGCCGGCCAGCATCACGCCTAGGATGATACCCCACTTGAGGTGGACTTTCCAAAAATTCTTGTCGTTCAGCATGTCGTTGAATTATGGACTTGATACTTAGGATTTAGGACCTTTTGGGAAATTATATCCTACATCGTAAGTCTTAAGTCTCAAGTCTAAAGTCTTATTTCGGGCAGCAGAACTCGGTGAGAACGCTACAGGTGGACTTCGGATGGGCGAAGCCAATCATGAGACCTTCCGCACCAGGACGGGCGGTCTTGTCGATGAGACGAACACCTTTGGTGGTCAGCTCGTTGAGTGCTTCGTTCGTGTCGGGTACCGCGAATGCAATGTGGTGAATACCCTCGCCGCGGTTCTCGATGAACTTCGCGATGGTGCTCTCCGGGCTCGTGGGCTCCAGAAGCTCGATTTTGGTTTGTCCGACCTTGAAGAAGGCGGTTTTCACTTTCTGGTCAGCGACCTCTTCGATGTTGTAGCATTTCATCCCGAGAATGTTCTCGTAATACGGGATGGCGGTTTCCAAGCTTTTCACGGCAATGCCGAGATGTTCGATGTGGGTAATGTTCATATTGTTTGGTTTTTATTTGTGAACAGTGAATAGTGATCAGTGAACAGAGTTCTAACGTCTCAAATCAGTCTCTGTCGGGGGTGGCGTCGAGCCAGGTGGTTTTGTGTTTGATGAGTTTGATGATGAGGGCGATGACGGCGTAAACAATGGTGAGTTTAAAGAAGATATAAGGAAAGTATGGGTCGTCCAACTCGGGACGTTCGAGGTTCTGCATGACAATGCGTTCGAAGAGTGCGAAATCGAGGACGGTATAGGAGACGAGAACCGACATGAATGTGGCGTATTCGCGGCGGATGAGGGTTTTCCAGGAGAACTGGAGCATTCCGGATTCGTAGAGCGACCATTTCGGGAGGAAGGCGGGCACTTTAGCCGCCCACTGCTCGAATTCGTCACCGTATTTGGATCGCAGGAAAGCCTCCTCGGTCATCATAATGCGTTCATAGTAAATCCAATAGACAAGGGAGACGATGATAAAAGCGAAGATGTTCAAAGTATAGACGAGCAGTCCGGCCCAGATCAGATAGTTGGCAAGGTAGAGCGGATGGCGCACCACGGAGTAGATGCCCTTGGTGTTGAGGTGGTCGGCCACCTGCTTGGCAGTGTTACGACCGGAGGTGCCTTTCGGGGTCGTGCAGACCGTATAGGCGCGCAGGGCGAGACCGGCAAAGACCAACAGTAACGAAATGATGGTGCAGGTGATATACAGTGGACCGCCCCAACCCCAGTGTGCGCTGATGCTGGCGTAAAGTTTGTCGTTGGTGAAGAAGAGGATAGGCAGGGAAAGTGCAAAAATCAGCACCGGAATCTGTCCTCGGTACTTGAAGAGCTTTGCGCCGCTCTGCTCCATGGATTGGATTAACGCCATAATGTCAGCTGTTTTTTCAGGGTGCAAAGATACACAAATTACCAATATCGCAAACAGTGTTTTTCTCGGAGGAGACGTTTGTTGAAACGTTTCTAAAAAAAAAGGATGACAAAAGCCATCCCTTTTCATTAACCATTAAAATCTTTACATTATGATTACCCTCTGCGCTCTTTAATACGGGCTTTCTTACCCGTCAAATCACGGAGATAGTAAATTCTTGCTCTACGCACGACACCGCGTTTCACCACTTTGAGGTCGGCAATCATGGGGGAGGTGAAAGGGAAAACCCTTTCAACACCGATGCCGCCGGAAATCTTTCTCACTGTGAAAGTCTTGTTTACATTGCTGCCCTTGATTTGCAGGACAACACCTTGGAAATTTTGGATACGCTCTTTGGAACCTTCAACAATTCTGTAGGATACGTTCACAGTGTCTCCCGCTTTAAATTTCGGGAACTCTTTGGTCGTTATGAAATTATCTTCTACGTATTGAATCAACTCGTTTTTCATTGCTCTATCTTTTTTCTACTTTTTTCTCTTCAAAATTGAGGTTGCAAAAATACACTTTTTTTTTATTTACACAACCTTGGTTTGAATATTTTTATCTCCGATGTATTTTATTGTAAATCATTTTGTTATGATTTTGTTGGTTCTCGATTGAAATGTTTTTTGGGGAAATGGTGTCATGTTTTTGTCCATTTCCGCGCAAAAAAGCGCATTTTTAAATCAATATGTCGGTGTTTTCTTTTTCCACATCTGGAATCAGTCGTTTGACCACTTTGTTGTCGTAAAAGAAGCGGCTTGCGATGACGCGAACAACTGTATAGGATGGTATGGCGATTAACATGCCAACTACACCACCGATGTGTCCGGCAATCAAAAGTACCACGAAGATTTCAAGCGGACTTGCCTTAATGCTGGTGGAATAGATGAGTGGCTGGTAGATGAAATTGTCCACCAGTTGGGTGGTCAGCATGATGCCTAAGACAATCAGGGCGAAGACCCAGATATTCACGCCTAATCCGATGCCCGCACCGTATTTGAGGATAACACTGAGGATGACTCCAATCAATTCGCCAATCAGCGGACCCACGTATGGGATGATGTTCAAGAGGCCGGCGATGAAGGCGATGCCGAGGGCGTAGTTGAAGTCAATGCGGGCAATGAGCCATAAGCCGAGGCAATTGAGCAACACCACGCCGAAGATTTCAACAATCAACCCCACAAAATAGCGGGAGAGAAGTCGCTCAATGTCAAGGATGGTCTTTTTCACTTTGTCCTCAATCGTGTCTGGGACGAGTGTACCGACAATGCGTCCGAAGAGCGTGTCGTCCTTGATGAAAAAGAAGGAGATGAAAATGACGGAGAAAAGTCCAACGGCAAGTTCGGCCACTGCAGAGGCTACCGATCCTAAGATGCCGGAAATGTTCGATAGATCAAGTACTTCGGAAATCTTTTGGATGATAAGTTGAACCCCATCGAAATCCTCGCCAACCCATGGGATAACTCGGATGATCCAGCCATTGGCCAAATTCATGATGTTCTGGCTGTCCAAATTCTCTTGTGCTTTCATGGAGGAGGCTTCGCGCACGATATTTGTGACCACGGGAATCACTTGCACGACTACCAAAATCAGTATAGCAAAGATGAAAACGAGGGTGATTGCCGCAAGTAGCGCGTCAGGTGCTGATTTCCCTTTGATTTTAATTTTCTGGAGTAGCCGCAGTATGGGCTGGCCGATTAGCGAAACCACAAAGGCCAGCAGAATATAGGCCAATACGCTTCCGAAGAAATAGCCCAACAAGGCGGCTATTGCCAATGTGCCCAGAATGATGATGTATCGGGCTAATTTGTCAATACTGCGTTCTTTTTCCATGATATGTTTGATTCGTTATTCTTTCATTCTTAAAACATGCAAACCACTCCCGTAAGTTTTTATTTCATAGCCTTTTTTAGAGGGAAACCATACTTCAGCGGTGGTGTTGGCGGGGATGAGGAAGTACCATTCGAGCAGTTTGCCGTGACGAACCCAGTGGCTTTCGATGCGGCCGGATACGGATTCGTAGGTGCAGTGAACAAATCTTAATCCCTTAAGAAAATAAGGTTTCAATTGAATTTTGGTATAGCCGGGCTCTAATGCGCGGATGCCGCCGAGATATTCGTATTCCCAAAGGATAAGGTCGCCGAGGAGCATCACATGGTTGCCGGAGTTCATGTACGGCGCGGCGGTGTTGCCGTTCCAGAGTTCCCAAATGGTGGTGGCGCCGTTGCGTGCCATGTAGCCCCAGCTCGGGTATGTGTCACTGCTTGCGATTTTAAGCGCAAGGTCGCCGCGCCCGTAATTCGATAGAGTGCGCATCAGCTGTTGGATGCCGACCACCCCTGTGGAGACGTGCCCGCCAAATTCGTTCACGGTCTTGTTGATGATGTTCCCGAAAACCTTATCCTCCATATCCTTTGGAACCATGCCGAAGGCTAAAGGCAGGATGTTGGCGGTCACGGTGCCGTTGTCGTATTCTCCTGTATTGCGATCGAGGTATTTGCTGTTGTATTTTTTCGTGATAAAATCAATGTCGTTGCGAAAGAGCACTGCATCGTCGGTTTTGCCAAGCAGGTTGGCGAAATAAGCCATCTTGTTCGCTAAATAGCAGTAGAAAGGGGTAGAGATGACAGCCGCGTCGGTCATGCGGGAAGGATCCTTGGCGTGGACCAGATCCAGTGATTCGGGAGGCATACACCAGTCTCCGTAGCAGTCGCGGGTGAGGATGCCATCCACCAGGTAGCTCCGCTTCATGTAGAGCATCCACCGCTTCATGGCATCGTAATGCAGGCGGATGGGCTCGAAGTCGCCGTAGCGTGTGTAGAGCATGTCGGCGACGGTGATGAGAGCTCCGGGCCAGGTCATGTTGTCGGTGTAGCGTCGCCAATAGTTCGGCCACACGTCCGACAGAGAGCCGCTATGCCACTGGCTGTCCTCCCCGTCGATGAGCCACTTGGCGTAGAGCCGGTGGTTGTCAAAGATGTAGGATTCGCCGTAGTTTCCCGTGGTGCGGTCGCCGGTCCAGCCCATGCGCTCGTCGCGCTGCGGACAGTCGGTGGGCATACTGCGGTAATTGCCCCGAATACCCCAATATGCATTGCGATATACGGTGTTGATGACTTCGTCCGAGGTTTCGAAATGCCCGGTTACGGCCATCTCGTCGTAAATCACAAACCCTTCGAAGTCGCTGAGGACGGGCGTGTCCCGCATCCCGCTGATTTCCACATAACGGAAACCATGATAAATAAACGTGGGGTGCCATTGTGCTGAGGACGTGTATCTGCTTGTCGCAATATATTGGTCTGTGAAGCCTGCCCCGCGAAGGTTTTCGGTGTAGAGAGTGCTGTCGGGATTGAGGCTCTCGCCGAAACGCAGGGTGATGGTGTCGCCGTCGTATTGTCCGCGGATGTGCATGTTCAGGTAGCCCACCAGATTCTGCCCCATGTCGAGGATCCATTGGTCGCCCTTGCGGAATAGGGCGACAGGTCTTACAGTGTCCTGTACCTTAAGGTTAGGGTTGCTTTGTGGCATCAGCGGCCCCTCGGGCGGATGTACGCCGAAAACCGGAATCCATTTCGAGTCATCATAACCGGCGGAGGCCCAGTCGCCAAGTTCGAGGCGTGCATCGTAGGTCTCACCGTCAAATTCGTTAAGGGTGCGTATGGGACCTTGGTTGGTGATTTTCCAGCTATCGTTGCTGACGATGCGTTCGGAGGTGCCGTCCTTGTAAGTCACCTCTAATTGTAGGATCATGCGCGGACGTCCATAGTGCATCACGTGAGTTTCGCCGCCCCATTCATTCTCGCCACGGTTGTAGCGCATGGCGAAATAGCGACCGGCAGCAAGGATGACACCGATGGTGTTGTCGCCTTTGTGCAACTGCTCGGTTACGTCAAAGGCGTTGAAATAGACCCGTTTGCGGTAGTCGGAAAGAGCGGGTTTGAAAAGTTCCTCGGGCGCGACTTCGCTGCCGTTGAGGAAAGCGCTGTACTGTCCGAGACCGCAAATGTATAGCCGCGCCTCAAGGATGTCATCACGCAGATGGAATTCTTTTCGGAGGTAGCGCGCCGCGATGCGGGTTCTGCGAACCAAACTGTCATCGTCAAATTCATGGCCAATCCATAGCGCACTCCAATCTTCCTGTTCCAAAAGACTGACCTCGAATCTTTTCACACCGCTTTGTGCGGTAACCTGATGGTTGTCTTCACCGCAAGTAAGGGTAGCGTAAACGCGCCAGTAAGCCTTGTCGCGGCTGTGCAGCGGTGTTCCTTCGTAAGGAATGAACAGCATTTGGCTTGAGTTTACGACTTTGGAGTCCCATAGGTCGCCGTTGCCGTGCCATGCTAACTCTTCCGATGATGAAACAATGATGCGATAGGAAATCTGCTTTACATTCTCGGCTTCGGTCTCGTAATTCCAGCTGAAACGAGGTTGTGCAGTGGCTAATGGCTGCGAACCGTCCTGATGCTCCACGGTAAGGTTGTTCAACAATATAAGGGCGTTTTGAGCGAGAACACCTCTGATGTTGATAGTGAAAAGTGCAGTTATAACAGCAATAAGTATCTTTGTTTTAATGTTTGACATATTCATTATTAGAATTCCAGCGGCAAAAATACTAAAATGTTCCATTTGAGAGAAACAAAAATTTCCAAAAATTTACTGTGAATTGGCCAAAAATATTTGTTTGTAAAAAAAATCAAGGATGATTTGTGTGGGTTTATGCGTAAAATAAACAAGAAATACCACAAATATGTCGTGTGCAAGTCAAAAAATTTATATTGGTGTGCCTTTTTTGTTGTCTTCTGTGAATTTGTCAAAAAAAGAATGTTTTGAGCGATAAATGAATCGGATGTTGCATATTTTGTCTGTATTTTAAATTTTAATTGATTTCTGATTTTGTAATCGGTGTCCCGTGTTGAAAACAATTTTATCTTTGCGCCAGTTGTAATACTAACAATGATAATTTTAAAATAAAGAAAATGAAGAACTTAAAAGATTACAAGAATACGGTTTACAAAATAATTTGTGCAGCCATGACGGTACACCGTGAGTTGAGTTGGGGCCTGATGGAGGGCGTTTATCAAGAAGCTTTGCATCTGGAACTGCTTGATTGCGGCATTGAAAATGAAATGGAGAAGCAGATTAATTGTTACTACAAAAACCGATTGATGGACAAGCAGTATCGTATGGATATTGTAGTGGGAGATATTGTGTTGGAGTTGAAATCTGTTAAAGAGTTGCTGCCTGTCCATCGTGCGCAGCTGTTCAATTATCTCAGATTGACCAAAAAGCCGATAGGAATTCTGATTAATTTTGGAGCCACGAGTTTGGAAGGGGAGCGTTATGCTTTCATTGAGAACGAAAACGAGTGCGTTCTGTTAGACAAAGACATGAATATACTTGTACAAGATACGGACGATGACTCTGATGAATGATGATTCGGTAGTAGCTATTAAACGTGAATTACCATGAATGAACCATGAATTATCCAAGAATAAAATTATGCGAAATTCATGGATAATTCATGTCAATTCGTGTTTAGCAAAGAACAAGAATTACCATGAAAGAACCATGAATTACCCAAGAATAAATTTATGCGGAATTCATGGATAATTCATGGCAATTCGTGTTTAGCAAAGAACAAGAATTACCATAATAGAACCATGAATTACCCAAGAATTAAATTTATGCGGAATTCATGGATAATTCATGGCAATTCGTGTTTAGCAAAGAAC
>CAMJPH010000037.1 GCA_946407715.1 uncultured Bacteroidales bacterium
CAATCTCGTTCAAGCTGGTGGCCTGAATGATAGAGGTCAACCGTACAGGTCGAATTCTTTTGGACAATATGGCATTTTTGATTTGGCTCTACGACATTACTATGTGATACGGACTGCCCGTGCAGATCCACATCCGTCAGTTTGACTGGGGGAGAGACGGGTGGGCGGCGGTCCGATTCCGCCAGCAGTCGAGGAGCGCATCTTTATCCCGTTTTTTACCACCAAGAAGGAGGGTTCCGGCATCGGACTGAGCATCTCCCGTCAGATCATGCGGCTTTCGGGCGGCACCCTCACGCTGCGGACGCGCCCGAATACCACGTTTGTGATGACGTTCGGAGGGTGACATTACAATTCATAATTCATAATTTCCTCCAGCTCCCCAATGTCATCCACCAGGAAGTCGGCGCCGGCGGCGAGGAGGTCTTCGCGGGAACCTCATCTTTATTCCTTAATTATTGTCTTTCATTGTCTTTCTTTGCCTCATCGCGGATATGCACATCCATCTGGTTGAACGGAATTTCCAAACCTTCTTTGCGGAATGCGTTGTAAATTCCTTCGTTGAGCGAATAGAGGGTGCTCCAGTAGTTTTCAGGAAGTGTCCAGGCGTAGAGTCGCATGTTGAGTGAACTCTCCCCGAAATTCTCCAATGTGGCGAACGGAGCTTTTGGCTCATTCAGCACCAACGGGTTTTCAGCAGCGACACGCAGCATCACTTCCTTGGCTTTCTCCACCGACATGCCGTAGGCAAGTCCCACGTCGATGGCCACGCGCCGTTGCGGCAGGTTGAAGTGGTTGACTAACGATTTGGTGGCCAATTCGGTGTTCGGAACGATAATCTTGCGGGCATCGTACGTGCGCAAGGTGGTGTTGAAAATCTGGATGCTCTCCACAAAGCCAGCATACGGCCCTTGTTCAATGTAATCGCCTACTTTGAATGGCTTGAGCAACAAGATGATAACTCCTCCGGCGAAATTCTGTAGAGTGCCTTGCAAGCCCATGCCTATGGCAACACCTGCCGCACCTAAAATGGCGATGAATGAGGTCATCTGAATGCCCATGATACCCATCGCGGTGATTACGAGCAACACCTTCAGAAGGATGTCAATCAGCGAGTGCAGGAACTCTTGCAGCGATGGGTCAACCTTATGCCGGTCGTATGCTCGCTTCATCACCCGGTTCAGCAGGTTAATGAGCTTCCAGCCCACAAACAACACGAGGGCCGCTACAATTAGTTTCGGCACATACTGGAACACTACGTCGTTCAAGAACTGCTTCGCACCCGATGCGAAAGATTCCCAAGTGGTTGCATTTGTTTTTTCCATATTTATTTGATGTTTGTTTACGATTTATGGTTTACGATGCTAAAAATCAAAAGTCCAACCTTAATATACCGTGTATTTCACTCCTGCACATCACAGCGGCTGTCAATAATGTCATCGCACATCTTATCATGGCTCATCCATAGTTTCGTTGCTAAATATATAGTTGTCGCTTTTCACTTTTGTGAGTTGGATGATAGTGTTTTTCGGGTTTGTCGGAGGCATAATAAATTCTCACGGTCGGCGTGTGCCAGTGCCACTCTCTCATGGACGATGATCTTGCTTTCCAGATATTTCTTCCTGTGTATCGACTTGAATAGCCAGACAGCCAGTACAATCAGTAGGTTTGTTACAATTAGTTCTGTGTAATTCATCGTCATCGCTAAACCATTGATAACCGAAATGCCGACAACAACGAACAGATAGGTCATCTCGCGGATTGGCACTGGTTCCGTCCGATAGCGAATCATGCCGAGAATGTCAAACAAATCCAAATCATGCTGTATCATTTTCCCGAAGATTTAATTTTATAGTTCTGATTCGTTAATTTATTGATATGTCTTATTTTACTCTTAAAACGGTTGTGTTTCAGATTGTTGTTGGCAAGAGGCCTCCCAAGACAGTATTTGCTTAATCCTTTCTGTTGTACGCGGGCATTGCGAAGCAAGTTTTTGAACTTGGATGGCAACGAACCGTCTTGTTTCACCTTAATAATCACTAAATTGGAAACCTCAGCATCACAGTTGCTTATATGGTTATGAAAAGCGATGCCGTATATGCTCCAAAGTGTCTATCACTTGCGGATATGTTTGTATTCACTGATAGACAATAAGTTGCCTTTTCATTGTAGTTCGGCTGACGTTTTTTTGCGCCATCGTTGTTGTGCTCGATTTTATGTATGTAGTAGGCATTATTATAAGCGTCATACACCACTTCGCGCACCACATGGTCGTTGGTATCGTACTCATAAGTACACTGTGCCGTCATACACGACGAGCTGTGTTCGATCTCTTCGCTTTTGCTTCCTTTGGCATCATATTTAGTGACATGATCCAGATAAATGGTTCCTTTTACCGGATTTTCCCACATGTTCACAACCATATTCTTCCGTAGCTCCTTCTTTTCGATGTTTCGTCCAAAAGAAACTGATAAACAGAATATTATACAGCTCAATAATAAGATTATCTTTTTCATTTATACGTTTGTGTTTTTTTTTTCTTTCGAAAATCAATTTGTCGTATGACGTTTGATTTATGCCTTTGGAGTTATCTGTGCCTTCCTTTTCTCATCATCGTCATCGCCTCACGGCCTGACATCACCCTTATTGTGTCCGAAAGCCAGTAAAACTGATTGGATTCCGGAACAGAAATGGAGAGGGAGACGATGGACGGGATTTCGTTCTCATCTTCGCTGAAGATGAAGTCGGTGTGGTCAACCGGCGATAGTTTTTGGAAAGCAAAGATCCTTTCAATACCCGTACGCACATTGTCGTAGGGGCTAAAATGGTGTCGGTTTCCAAGTTGAAATAGTCATCAGGGCGCAACATTTTGTAAACGGTTCTTTCGATGACACCGGTTTCGCCGGGTCCCTCGCCTGTGTTGCAGGCTGCCAACATGGACAAAAATAGTGCCAGCAGGAAAAGGCGGATTGTCGGTTTGAAGAGCTTCATATTTTGGTATTTAAAATAAGGGTGCAAAGATAATAAATTTGAAAAAGTGTATGGGTGTTTTGTCAGAGAATAGGTTTGCGAATGAGGTTGATACGGAGTGGGAGAGGCAGCTGGTGTCCCCAAGCGAGGAGGCGTAATGATAAGGTAGAATGAACATTTTATAAATAGCAACAAATTAGCAAGGTGTCAGCATCGTGCTTTCACACCAATAAATATATGTTGACTCTAATAATAAGTATATTGTGTTGAATATCATCTGTTTGTAGATGGATGCTTTTATTTTTCAATATATACTTCTTGACTGTGATATCCTCATATACAAAATCCTCACACTATGATATGTGTTTCATAATCAGGTGTTCATGCTGTTCTTACTTCTTTATATGTTACTACTTTTCCTATACGTTCCAAAAACATTTGTAATCTTTTTCCATTTCCTTTCCGGCGTGTTTCGTGACGAAATATTGCCTCATCTACATATCGGTGAAAAAGCGATGCTGATACATAGTGGTACACCCCTGATACCATTCGTTTCACCTGTAGCCAAAAACCATCCGCAATGCTCTCCCTTCCTGTGTCAGGAACGTAAGGGTCCTCCGTATGATATTTCTCCAATTCGCTCTCCAACAACGTTTGGGAACATATCTGTTTGTCTGAATAAATGCGACTTTCGGCACGGACGTACTGTCGAATTCGAAGATGCAGATGGTACGGATGGACTACCATTCGTGCCTGTTGATGATCACATTGGTTTTCTTGTTCATGTTTTACGCTTATCGGTATTTCTTCTGGTTTTTCTTCGCTCTCATCCTTTAAAAGAATCCTGATTTTCTGTAGCATATACTACGCGGTTTTCTGCGTCACACCAAGTTCCCTGGCTAAATGACACGAAGAAATGCCTTTCTTGCTGTTACAAATTAGATGAATTGCGATGAACCATAAAAGTAGCGACACCTTTGTGTTTTGAAATACTGTTCCCACTAAGACGCTAAATGTCCTTTTGCAATCTTTACAGATATAACGCCCGTCCTTTTTGTGATAGACTTTCTTGCAACCGCAGTAAGGACATGTTATGTTCCCATGCCAGCGAAATTCCGCAAGAAATTCTCGACAACTCTTTTCTGTCCTAAACTGGGCAACAAGTGCTGTGATTGATCCAAAATCTTTCAAAAATTTCATTTTCATAAGTGATAAATTTTAATTTATATTTTGTTAAAAATGATACTGGCAAAAATACAAAATCAAACAATATGTTTAACATGAAAAACAAAAAAAATTATTTCTCATTAATTCAAGTAGTTGTGATGTGACCATAAGATGAATTATGAATAGCTGGCGGTGCTTCGCAGGTTGTTTTCGGTTGAGATGTCAAAGCAAAATATGGAATAGTTAAATAAAAGTGATATTAACAAATCTAAATGGATAATCTATTCACCCTCAAGACTTCAATAGGTAACTGTTGACTGAAAATTATTCATAAAATACTGAGAACAAAGATGTTAAAAATCGAAAAAATTTTCTTCCAATATATACAAGATGACAATAGCTTTCCATGTTGAACAATTACACTTCTTCTTCTCTCCGGACTCTTCCAAGAACTCCAAACTGATTTTTTTTTCGAACTTTTTGTGAAAAGCCCCGATTTTTCTATTCTCAGGAGGAAATAAATTGTTTTTACCCCCGTATGGCGTTTCAATAGTGTTCCTCTTGTCGTTTATCTTTCTTCCAACACCTGATCTACTTTGTTCGATAACCATAAACACACAACTAAACTACAACGCCAGCTGTCACCACTTCCTTTTCGTGCAATCCGTACAGACTATCTCATCTTCCACGAAATCTTGATGCTCACTCGGATGAAAATAAGAAGTGTCAGGCAAGGAGTGTCTCGTAATAATTACGTTTCAGAAAAAAACTTCCGACTCATCCAAGAAAATCGTATCTTTGCCGCTCAAAATCAAAAAAAGAATATGAAAAAAATTATTGCATTTGGACTATTGTTATTTGGTTCCATTTTGATTTTTTCGGCTTGTGACACCCAGCACCGTTGCGCCGCTTACGGTCACTATTCTTACAATATGCCGGTCGAAAATCCGGATAACATGAACTAACTCTCGCCTTCCATGTGCGAAATGCGTTTTGGACGGCATGTCATTCGAAAGTTCCTGCTAACCTTGCTGTTAGCGGGTGCTTTTGTCTTATCGTACGCCCAGAATGTCGGAGAGTTTCACCACGATGTGACAACCAAGGAGTGGAACTTCCAGATTCTTGCACATACGGCAGGTTTCGGTGTCGGATTCCAGCACGGGCGAACCCCTGACCTCTACAACAAACATTTCTGGGAGTTACAGCTGATGACCAACAGGCACCCTAAATCTGTGCGGTCTATCAACGCAATCTACGAAAACGTGCGCCCAATCCGCTACGGGCAGCTTTACTCGCTGTTCTTCCTGCAATGCGGTTACGGATACCAGCGCACCCTCCACCTGAAACCTTATTGGGGCGGTGTGCAGGTCAGCTACAACCTCTCTGCAGGTCCTGCCCTCGGCTTCGGCATCCCTAACTATGTGGAAATACTTAACTACAACACAGGCTTTTCGGAAATCGTACGTTACAACCCTGACAAACACAACCTTAACAATATCCTCGGCGGCGCCCAAATGTTTTCCGGCATTATGGAAACAATCGTGCGTCCCGGCTTCTACGCCAAGACTGGTCTTAATTTCGATTTTGCCAAAAATGATTACAAACTGCTGTCCCTTGAAGTGGGAGTGCAAATTCAAATGGTATTCCCTTTCATCCAGCAGATGGCCTTCAATCCTGCCAAGAAATTTTACCTTACAGGCTACTTGACTTTCAATTTCGGCAAGAGAAAAGGTCTTCACGGTTAATTTTATACAGAATTATGAAGAAAACAATTGTTCCCATCCTTTGTTTCGCTTTTTTGGGGCTTTTTACAGACATTTCTGCCCAAAATGATTTCGAAATCGTCAAAAATGTTGATATTTTCATTAGCGTGCTCAACGAGCTGAATGACAAATATGCTGATGAGATTTCCCCTGGCGAACTCACCCAGACTGCAATTAAGGCTATGCTCTTGAGCCTTGACCCTTATACTGTATATTACCCTGAGTCAGAGATTGAAAGTTACCGTATGAGGAACACCAGCGAATCCGGCGATGTGGATGTTACCCTGCAAAACATTAACAAACAGCTGGTAATCACGGATATGATACAGGATGGCCCTTCTGCGAATGCAGGCTTGCGTGTCGGTGACCGCATCTTGAGCGTCAACGGCCAATCGTCAGAAAAACGTGACATTGATGCTGTCAACCTCGCTATGCGTGGGCAACCAGGCACTTCCTACACGGTGGAAGTCTTCCGTCCGACTGATAACAAGAATCTGACTTTCAAGGTGAAACGCGAGAAAGTGAAGCAACCTAATATTCCATATTCAGGTCTTCTCGGCGACAAGGTGGGGTACATCAAACTCAACCAATTCCTTGAAAAAGCTGGTAGTGAGGTGTTTGAAGCGTTCAATAAGCTGAAGGACGAAGGAATGGCGTACCTGATTCTTGATCTTCGCGACAACGGTGGAGGACTGTTAGGCGAAGCCGTCAATATCATTGATATCTTTGTGGGTAAGGATGTTACTGTTGTTGAAACAAAAGGGAAAATCGCCGAAATGAACCGCATCTACAAAACACAAAATGTTGCCGCTGACGCAGATATACCTATTGTGGTATTAGTGAACGAGCATAGTGCCTCCGCTTCCGAAATCGTTTCCGGAACACTTCAGGATCTTGACCGCGCCGTTATTGTGGGAAAGAAATCCTTCGGCAAAGGTTTGGTGCAGAAAGTATATCCTATGGATTATAATACCAGCATGAAAATTACTGTGTCGAAATACTACATTCCCAGCGGACGTTGCGTGCAAAATATTGAATATTTCGACCGCGATACCACTAAAGGTGGGTACAAAATTCCTGATTCATTAGCTGTTGCATACAAAACAAAAAATGGCAGAACGGTCTATGACAAAGGCGGTGTGGAGCCTGATGTGGCCGTTCCGGAAGAGGTCGTCCCAGACATCCTGACCGCTCTGATTGAGAATCAGGCTATCTTTGATTTTGCCAATGATTATCGCGCCAAACACGACTCCATCGTAGATGCTGACAAGTTTGTTGTTGATGATCGTCTCTACAACGAGTTCCTGAAATTCCTCAATACGAACAAATATATCTACACCACATCCATGGAAAAAAAGTTAGAGGATTTGAAATCTGTCGCTGAAAAGGAAAATTCATTTCTTGGTATCCAAACAGCCTATAACCAACTGAAAACACAGTTGGAAAATCTCAAAACGCAGGATTTGACCACCTACAAGGCCGAAATCGTTCGCGCCCTGACACAAGAAATTGTCTCGCGTTACTACTACAGTACAGGCAAATTAATCAACAGCCTGCACCACGATAGTTACATCGATGCTGCAAAATCAGTGCTGCTCAATGCTAACCGTTACAAATCTATCCTTTCCCCGAAGAAATAAGGCATGAGCCGCCAGCGTTTTCACCGTAGCTTTTACCTGCTTGGAATCATTGCTTTGGCCGTGGCGATGCCTCTGTCTCATTTTGTCATGGGACTGGCCTGCTTTCTTTTGTTCCTCAACTGGATTGCCGAATGGAACTGGCGTGAGAAAAGAATCCGGCTCCGCAAAAACCGACAGGGGCTTTTGTTTGCTGCTTTCTACTTCGTTTATGCTATTGGTCTCGTCCATGTCACCGATTGGGCATCTGCTGGACAAGAGATGCTCGACAAGCTTCCTTTTCTGTTTGTCCCCTTGTTGATTGCTACTAACAAACCACTGAAAAAAAAAGAATTGTATTATGTCTTCAGTGCCTTTGTTTTTGCCACTCTGTTTGGATGCTGTTGGAATTATGTCTTCGCCCATACACATACACTTGACAATGTCCGGCAGATGTCACGATTTATTGACCACATTCGCTTCAGTCTTTGCGTAGTGATGTCCATCGTGTTCTGTGCCCACATGTTGATTCATCCCTTAAGCAATAATTCGCTTTTTCATTACAGCTGTCTAATTATCAGCTTTTTACTTCTCTATTATTTACTTTATGCTCAAACGCTTTCAGGTGTCATCATCCTGATTGTGATTGCATTTTGTTTTGTTTTTCATCTTGTTGAAAACCAACAGAATAGCAAAAAAAAGTGGTTGTTCGGTGGCAGCATGGCATTGTTTTTGATTGTAGCCATCATCTACACTATATACGTCACGTATGACTATTTTCACGTGAAAGATCCGGAGCCCAGTTTTACAGAGGTGACAGCATCCGGTCGTCCGTATTCTTTTGAGAATGATCCGATGGTGGAAAACGGACACTATATTGGAAATTACATCTGCAAAGAGGAATTACAGACAGCTTGGGCAATGCGTTCCGATTCGGCATTTGATGAACAAACGTCTGAAACGCTGATTCGGTATCTTAACTCACTCGGATTACGCAAGGATTCGGCCGCTGTGATGAGCCTCAGCGACAACGATATCCTTAATGTGGAGCGTAAAACTGCCAATATCTATTACACACATAACGGCGGTTTTCGTCGTGCACTTTATGAAACCTATTTCGGAATGACCCTTTACGAAAAATACGGCATCATTAATGAATCTTCCATATTGGAACGTATTGAATTATGGCGTGCCTCATGGCAGATTATTCGTAAAAATTGGATGTTAGGGGTCGGCATAGGACAGCAACGTAGCGTATTGGACCGACAGCTGGAATTGCAACATTCCCCCATTGCCAATAAGAAAAAGAACAGAGGTAGCCACAACCAATTCTTGACTTTTTGGATTGCCGCAGGCATCATTCCTCTCTTCTATTTCTGTTTTTTGCTCATATATCCCTTTGTTGCGATGAAAAACCGCATCTCCTATGTCTATTTTGTTCTTATCCTGCTACTGTTCCTTTCCATGCTTGTTGAGGACACGCTTAACGCACAGACAGGGCGTATGATGTTTACCATTTTTGTGCCGTTGCTGTTGTTCGGATCCCTCAGCCCGAAGGATTAGACTGATGATTTTCATTCTGGCAGAATAATTTCCATATCCTTTTTGGAGAGGAACTCGCGTGAAGAAAGCCGGATGGGAATATCAGCGGGTTTTCCGTTGGGTCGCAGCATTTTCAGACCGATGACATTCACTTTGCTGATATAGTCCACAGGTTTTTTTAGTTCGCTGAGGGTGCCGGTGGGTTCGTAGAGATTCATAGTGCGAACGGTGCCTGGCACAATGACAGTCATGTTGTTGACGGTCAGGTTGGGCCAGCACTTGCGGCTGAGCTCAGGTCGACTGTTTGCGGCCGTGTCTAACAACATCACATTAACCAACGAGTGATGGCGCATGGTGAGCTCAAAGGTGCAGTCTTGCATTACGATGTCGAACGGGGTGTAGGCGTTGTAGCTGGAGCGGATGCGCACGGGGATGCAGTCCGCGAAGCGGCAGGAATCGAAGGTGACGGTGCCGTACATGGAGGAAAATTGGGTCTGCCGTTGCCGCAGGGTACAGCGTTTCAATAGAACATCACGGCCATAGCAATGTATGTCGAACCGATTGATGTCACAGTCTGTCAGAACAGTGTTGGAGAGATTGTTGGTGCCGAAAACTCCCCAGTTCCCATCAGCGGTCACCTGCTCGAACGTCGTGTTCCACAGGTTGTTAAGAGAGAAGGCGTAGCCATAGTCGCGCCATCGCCCGTAGCCGGAATAGGTCCCGTTCACGGTCACATTGCGGAATGTGATTCGTGCCGAGTTGTTCACTCCGAACACGCCATCGGCAATCATCTTGCTTTTTGGGGTCGTGACGTGAACGTCTTCCACCAACACATTGAATTGGCCGTTTAGGTAGAGGCAACTTGTTCGAAAAGTGGAGCTTTCTCGACGGTGCAGAGTTAGTCCGCGGAAAACTTTCTCCGAAGTGTCCACGTCGTAAAAGGATGCATTGAGGCGGGTGGAGTCTGTGTTCCAGGGAGCGATGGGCTTGTTCATGCCCTTCCCGTCGTGAACCCAGATGATGTCCTGACGGAACACGCGGTAGCCGTAGCCGATGCGCTCCGTCCATGGATTGTCGTCTTTCAGAGACAGAAGCTTGTCCCCAGATGCCAACTCCGGAATCATTCGGAAATCCCCATTCTCAATTCGGTGTTTTGGAAGCGTCAGTTCTTGTTGCCGGTTGGGCATGGTAAAAAGCGATCCGTGTCGGGCGTGATTGGTGACATAGAGTACAAGTCCGCCGAAATCGGTGTGTGTGCCGAGCGGGATGCTCTTGAAGTCGGCCGGGAGCTCGATTTCAAGGGTGTCAATGCCTTCGTAGTTTACTTCCAGGCCGCGTGCAAGTGCCTCGGCATGTGCGTGATACAAAGCCCAATAACGGGCGGTATCATTCTCCGCTTCTCGTAATCCGAAATCAAATGGGGAAACTTGTGCCATAAGCATAGGGATTTGTGTACTGGTTAGTGTCAACATTAAAGCCACCAACCAGAAAGATCTTTTCGGTTTCATAAAGATATGTCCAAAAGTTTTTCTTCAATCTAACTGATAATCAATTTTTTATATTGTTAACGAGGAGCATTGATCCAAAAGACAAAAATACGATATTTTATGTATTTTTGCCGCTATGAAAAAACTGATTGTTTGTTTGGCAATATTTGCCGTGGTTTTGTCGGCTGTGGCACAGGAGAAACCGGAAGTGTCGCGGTTTTATGGTGGTGTTCGTGTCGGTTTCACGGCATCGCAGATTTCCGGCGACGACCTGTCGGGGTTTCATCAGTTAGGCGCTTCTGCTGGGCTTTTCGTCAATCATGCAATTGTTTCGTCAGGAAAACTCAAGTTGCAGTTGGAACTCGATTTCACGATGAAAGGGAGTCATTCCTACACTCCTCCCAAACAGCAGTACGAGACGGAGTTTTACTCCTTGCGGTTAGGCTATGTGGAGATGCCTCTGTTGTTGGAATGGGCTGTCGGGAAGTGGACAATGTGGGGCAAGCCTTTCCAGTTTGAGTTGGAAGTTGGGCCTGCGTTCGGAGTGGTTGTTCTGCAGAAAGAATGGGAAGGAACCGGATTGATAGTCGGAAGACCTCCTTTCCGGCGATTCGAGTTCTCTGGGATGGCGGGATTATCTATCAAGATAGCAGATCATCACAGTGTCAATCTGCGCTATAGCAACTCCCTGATTCCTGTGCGCATCCCCACATGGGTCTATGGCCGCGTGATCAAAAAACAGTTCAATTCCTTGATAATCACTAGTTATTGCTACCAATTTTGAATGTCTCTTCCGAATCCCAATAGGCGCGGATGGAAATACTTTTAGGGAAGGCGAATACCTTCTCCGGTTGCTGCTTGGCTGAGTAATCACCGGTGTCCCAAAGACCGTTGTCATTTTCGTCGCAGAAGGCGCTGATGCGGTAAGTGTCAGGATTCAGGAAAGAGTAAGTGATTGTTGAAGAACTGATTATTCTGTCCTCCTGTATTTTGCGTTCTCCTTTCCAAAGTGTGACGATATACGTCTTTCCGTCTTCAGGAAGCTCATAGTTCATGATAAGCGTTCCGTACTCCTTGATTGATTTTGCAGAGAACTGCATCTTCAACGTGTCATTCGCGAGACCGTTGTATCCGTAAAATACCGAGTCGGGAATCATAATGGAATAAGATTTCTTCTCCTGATATTTCATGGGAAGCGGCAGTTCCATCACAAAAGTGTCGGGTACCGAATAGCGGTATTTGGCTGTGTCTTTGACCAACTGCTGTTGGGTATAGACAAAGACATCAAAGGAGTCGGTCGGACGGATGGGGTAGGGGAATCTTAATGTCAACGGTTTGTGGTATTCACCGGCATTCAGAAAAGTAACGTTGAACTTTTTCGTCTGGTTTTGGCGTCCGCGACCAGAGGTCTGTTTCTCATGATACGGCGTAAGGCGCACGGTGTCAAGATGGTTGTCGGCATTAAGGTAGTAGGTGGTTGTGTCTGACATCGATGATTTCAGATACCAGATGATGGTGTCTTTGGCCTCGTTGAAGCGTTCAAAGTATTCCAGTGCGTTGTCTGCGGGGGTGGCGGTAAATTGGTTGACCGCTGTTTTGTAAGGGAACACGTAGATTCCGGAAGCGGGGTTTTCGTATCGTTGCAGTTTTTGAATAGTATCAATGGCGGTGAAGGAGAAAAGAGTAACCAGTGGCAGCGTGGCTTTGAGGGAGTCGGCGGCGCTGTCCGGCAGTGCCTTATATGCGGTGACGGTCTCCTCCAGGAAAGCGATTTCCTCATTGGGGAGATTGTAAAGTAAATCGGAATTTATATCTTTGAGTGCGAATATTTTATAAGTCCCTTCCGTGATGTTTTGAAAAAGGAAACTGCCGTCATCATGGGTTTTGGTTACGTAGTCAGGCCTCGTAGTAAGCGGCATGGAATCGGCCGTGTTTTTGTACAACAGTACGTAGAAATCCTTGGATGGCGCCAACGTTTTGGCATCCAATATGTTGCCGCGAATCATGTAGTCGTCCAGACTGTCACCTGTGGAGAAGCTGTAATGGAAGTAGCTCAAGGGTGTGTTTTCGTGGTAATCCCGTATGCAGTCGGAGAAGACCATGTTGTAGGTGGTGTTGGCCCTCAGGGTGTCTTTGAACTTGATGACGAGGGATTTGCCTTTCAAGGTGTATTGCGGCGATTCCGCCATCGGAGGCGAGATGAGGACGTTCGTTGTCGGGTTGTTCAGCGTGACATATTCGTCAAAAAAAATCCGGATCTGTTTGTCTTGGAATCGCACAGACTGATTCTCGGGAGTCATCTTCACCACCTTTGGCGGTGTGGTGTCCCTTGGCCCGCCCGTCGGACTGGAAATCTTCGCACAGCCCGCGAAAAACGCCGCCAAAATAATCATTGCCGCAATAACATCAATACCTTGTCTTTTCATCTAATTCTCTAATTCTCTAATCATCTAATCATCCTATTCTCTAATTAAAACGGAATAAATCCGATCCCCAGCTTCAGTCCGAAACAGTAAGCCCCAAGAATACGAGTACGTGCGTAATTGTCATATCGCAAGGTGGATTCTTCATAGTAAATAGCCGAGCTGTCCTTGATTCTGGCAAAAGGAACCTTGTAGCCGCCAAAAGTGGTGCCGAGACTTGCACCCAGCGTGAGTTTGAGACGGTTCAGCAAGATGAAGTCGTAGCCATATTCGATTTTCAGGCCGAAAATGTTGCCTTTGTTCTCTATGATTTCCTCGTATGGATCTTGTGTGGTGTTGAGGATTCCGATTTGTATGCCTTCGGTGTCCATTTTATAATGGTAGAAGAAGCCGTCAAAGATGAATTTGAAGTAATGTCCAAGGGGTGCGAAACGGTTCCCGACATATTGTTTGTAGTAAGCGTTAAAACCGTGTGCGATGATGTTCCCGTAAAGCTCAGCTTCGCCCCAATCTGTATAACCATAGTATTGGTGTCCTATCCGGAGGCGGCAGTCGCTGCCCTTGAAGGGCGAATTGTAGTAGTTGTATCCGACCCCGACCGTTCCCTTTTTCCAAACCATCAGTTCGATGTTGGGTGTAAGAAAGTAGTTGAGCCCCAGATAGCGTTGCGCCCCTTTAGGGATGTCCCAGTCCGAACTCACTGGATTTGGGCTCAGCCATGCGGGCGAAATGTAACCCTCCATGTTCAGGATCACATGGTTGCCTAAGAAGTTGTACATCTTCGGTTTCACGTAATCCTCGACCTTCTGATAGACGTATCCGTTCACGTATGCTTTGCGCATCACCTCGGATTGGCTGTAGTGGCTGGAGACTTCCGTCTTGCCATCGACCACATCGATGACGCGGAAATTCACATCGACATCGTGTTGGCGGAGACTCAGCACGGCCGCCACGACGGGTAGGGAGTAGGGGAATAGTGGGACGAGCCAGGGCAAGGAGAGCTTGTTGCCGAAGAAACCACGGCCGGGAGCGTCCGTCACATGAACGAAGCAAAGCTTGCGGCAGCCTAACTCAGAGGCGATGTCATCGAGGTATTCGGAGGTGTGGTAGCGCATGTCAAGACCACCGGCGTTAGTGAAGTCCTCATTCCATTGGCGCATTTTAACAAAGTTGTTGTATTTTTCCGTCTCTGGCTTTGAGAAGTCCATGGTAAGCGTGACCGGAGTGATTTTTTGACGTTTGAGGGCGCGGCACATCAGCTTCTGCAGCTGCTCGGCATTGCGTTTGTCGGCGGAAGAACTCTTGACGTGGTGGTAGTTGTCGTAGATGTGGTAGATTGGGGTGGCGACCAAAACCGATTTTTCGTTTCCGATTTTGGCATCGGAAACGGACTCCAAAACGGCCTGCATCTCGGCGTTCACCACTGCATCGTTGACCCAGGCCTTGAAGAGCGAGTCGCTGTGGATATCCACCAGCATGTAGTTGATAGTCTTGAACTTAGGGTCAGGCAGCACTTTTGCGTTCACGCTCTGCTGCTTAATGCGGTCGTACTTGGAGTTGGTGGCTGCGGGGCGTGTCGTGTCGCCGCCCGTTTTGGCGATTTCCTCCAGAGTGGTTCCTTGCGGGTAGTCACAGAAATCGATAAACCGCATTTTGTTTTTCACGAAGATGTCGTTGATGAGGTCCTTGGTGATGTTTTGCAGATATTCGTCGCCAGGAGTGGCCTGCAGTGCTGTCCAAGCATTGCGCAGTGCAAGCACGGCATACTCGTTGCGGTTCATTTTGGAAAGGAAGTAGTTGACCTGCTGTTGCTCGCCTTCCACATCGCGGTAGGGCTCCATGTACGAGCTGGTCTGCCCGGAGCCCTTGTGCTTGGCGGCTCCGTAGTAGGCGGTGGCTTTGGTGCGGCACAGGTAAGCGTTGTCCGGGAAGTGTTGTTCCATCACATGGATGTTGTAGATGGCCTTGTCGTAGTCGTGGTTGATGAGGAAACGGTCGATGCAGGCGAAGCGGGCCACGTTGCGCAGGCGCGTGAACTGCTCTTCCGGTTGCACAAAGCGCTTGCGGCCTTCATTGGAGAACTTGCTCACCAAGCCATTGGCCAACGTGCGTCGTTTCTCCACGTTGGGGTGGGTGAGCAGCGTGTCGATCATATTGGAGCGGTCGGGGATGTTGGCGACCGTTTTCAGGAAGTAATTGTCTGGAAATTGATAGAAGCCGGTCTCCACTTCCGAACGCTGGAACGGGATTTCATCGAAAGGCAGGTCGGCGTAGAGCAGCACGTCGAAGAGGCCGTCGAGGATGTCGTAGCTGTAGGGGGAATCTTTGAAGAAAGAAAGCAGTCCGACACGGTCAGCGGCGAATTCCTGCTCGCGGGAGAACTGGTGGTGGCGCATGTAGCGGCTCACAGCGTCTTTGTCTTTGCTTTTCGAGTTGTCGGCCTTGCTGTGGCGCTCGCTGTAGTGGGCAATCTCATGCGCCAGCACGAAGGCCAGTTCCGCCTCGTTGGTCACCTGCGCCAGCATCCCCATGGTCACCAAGATGGTGCCGCTCGGCAGCGAGTAGGCGTTCACGATGGTGCTCTGCAGGATATAGACGTGGACTTCCTGCTGCAGTTGCGGGTGGTTGACCAACAGTTTCTCTTTGATGTTGTCGAGATATTGGTTCATCTCGGTGCCGTAGAGGATTCTGCCCTGATTGAGCATGGAGACGAGAAGCAGGTTGTATTCCTTGTCCGACTTCGGGGTGTTCGCGGCCTTCTTCAGGTCGGCGGGGAAACTGCCCTGCGACTCTATCGGCGCGTAGTTGTTGACCGAGAGCTGCGGTTGCGCGAAACTCGTGATAGAACACAAAACCAGTATTACCAATAACAACTTCTTCATAGTGTTTTTTTTAATCTGCAAAAATAACAACTTTATCTATTCCGTAGGACGCAAATCTTCCGAAAAAAAAAACGTACTTTTGCCGCTTGTAAATTTAAAGGATATTGGAAGATGAACAAAGTGAGGATTTGGACATTAACTGTCATTTTAGTTGTTTGTAATTCAATAAATTGTGTTTTTGCGCAGAAGAACAAGGTGGATTACCCGCAGGCTGAATGGTCTAAAGCGGCAGTCATCTTGATGCACACCCCTGGACAGGAACTGTTCAATGGGGTAATTCATCCTTCTGCGGGGCTTTTCGAGGACTATTTCGATGTAGATAAGGCGGCAGCAGAACATCGGAACTACATCAAGATGCTTCAGAAGAACGGCATCAAGGTCTATACGGTGCGGCAGATTTTGGAAGAGACGGGCATCGACAGCTTGCGCACCCTGGCGGGTGAGTTGCTCCAATACGATGTCACCACGCTGGATGACGATGCTGCGGCTGATGCCGACCGCTACAAGAAGGATGTGATTGCCAAAATGAGCCGTGCCGATCTGATCCGCTGTATCCTGTTGCAACCTACGGTGGTTCTATACAAAACCGATATGAATACAGGTTACGAAGCCCAATATGTGCAAAATCCTCTGATGAACCTTTACTTCACCCGCGACCAGAGTATCTCTACTCCGCGCGGCCATGTGATATGCAATATGAACTCTTTGCAACGGGAACCTGAGGCCGACATTATCAGTCTTTGCTACGCGCACCTCGGTCTGAAACCGATTCTGCGTATCCAAGGCGAGGGACGCTTGGAGGGTGGCGACTATTTGCCTGCCGGCACCTTGTCGTTCATCGGATGCGGCATGCGCACGAACGACGAGGGCATCCGTCAGTTGATGGAGGCGGACGCTTTCGGCCACGACACCGTGGTGGTGGTCCGCGACCACAAGTTCTGGCAGATGCAGATGCACCTCGATACCTATTTCAACATTATTGATAAAGACCTTTGCACGCTGACTTCCAGTCGGTTGAATGCACAGAAAGACGATCCGGAGTACGTTACCTGCGACCTGTGGGTGCGTGCGCCCGGCACGAAAAAATACACTCTTTTGCAAAAGGACCGCTCTTTCGTGGAATTCCTGCAGGATCGTTTTGAGATTATCCCCATTGACAGCGAAGATGAGATGCACTACGCCAACAACTTCCTCACCGTCGCGCCGCGCCACATCATGGCGGTGGGCGGCCAGTCCAAGACTCTGCAGCGCCGTTTTGCCGAAGCCGGCGTGAAGGTGGAGTGGATCCCGTTGGAGAGCCTCATCGACGGCTACGGCGCCGCCCACTGCATGACGCAGGTCCTGAAGCGGCAGGCACGCTGGTAGTCGCGGTTAGAAAGGTAAGGGTACGGTTAACTGCTAACTGCTAACTACTAACTTCCACCAGCAGCCCTTTCAGGTATTCCCCTTCCGGGTGGTAGATGCTGACCGGATGGCAGGGGGCGTGCTGCAGGCGGCTGACCACACGGACGTTCTTGCCGGCAAGAGCGGCGGCGGAGAAGACGAGTGTCTGGAAGTCGTCGCGGCTGATGGCCTGCGAGCACGAGAAGGTGAAGAGCAGCCCGCCGGGACGGATCTTCTCCATCGTCTTGCGGTTGATGTTGCGGTAGCCCTTGATGCCCTGCTCCTTCACGCGGTGGTGCTTGGCGAAGGCGGGCGGGTCGAGGACGATGAGGTCGTAATGGTGGTCGGGCATCCGGTCGAGGTAGGCGAACACGTCCTCGCAGACGGCGTTGTGCCGCCCCGCGAAGTCGCCGCCCATGAGCCGCACGTTCTCCTCCACGAGGTCGATGGCCTTCTGCGAAATATCGACGGAGTCCACGTGTTGCGCCCCGCCGCGCAGGGCGTAGAGGGAGAATCCGCCGGAGTAGGAGAACATGTTGAGGACAGTGCGCCCTTTTGCCAATTCGCCCACCATGGCGCGGCTCTCGCGCTGGTCGAGGAAGAAGCCGGTCTTCTGTCCGTTGAGGATGTCGATTTTGAAGAGGATGCCGTGCTCGGAGGCGATGACCTCCCCGTCGGGGTGTCCGTAAATCCAGCCACTTTCCATGGCAACTTCCTCATCCACAGCGGTCTCGATGGCCGTTTTGAGGCAGATGGCCTTCGTGTCGGGCAGCAGTTCGGCGAGCAGTTCCGCGAGGGTCTCGTGCAGACGGTACATGCCCATGGAGTGCACCTGCATGACGAGGTGGCGGTTGTAGGCGTCGATGATGAGACCCGGCATGCCGTCGCCCTCGCCGTTGACGAGGCGGTACATGTTGGTCTGCGGGTTCGGCAGCAGGATGCTCTTGCGGAACTCAATGGCGTTCAACAGCTTGCCGCGCCAGAAGTCGCGGTCGATGTCGCGCTGCTCGAAGCTGAAAACGCGCACGGCGATGGTGGTGGGCTGGTAGTGTCCGGTGGCGAGGTATTGGCGTTGCGCGTCATAGACCTCCACGATGTCACCGTCGCGCAAGTCTTTGTCTTTGCGGGCGATGGCGCCGGAGAAGACCCACGGGTGCCGCCGTTGCAGGGATTTCTCCTTGCCGGGGCGCAGGATGATGCGGGGGAGAGTATGATCATTCATGCTGCAAAAATACGATTTTTTCGGGTGAAGTCTGAAAAGCACCGATATTTTTTGTGATTTCGCAGATTGATTCTGGATAATTTTGCGCCATTCCTGTCAGTGCTTGATTCTGAAGTACTCCAGCAATGCTTTGTAATAAAATATCCTCTGCCGTCGTTGTGTAATTATAAAAGAGAAACAATATGAAAAACACATACGTTAGTATCATTTTGATGGCACTCCTGTTTGTCGCTTGCGGGCGCGAGGCCAAGAAAACGACCGTGAAAGAACCGGTCTCGGAAGAGGCTTTGTTGGAGCAAGTAGCTGAAGAAGAGAACCTTTCGGAGTTTGAACGGACGCAATTCGTTCCGACGTTGGAGTCTCCCATTTGTTCGGACACCAACGTGGTCTATTGCGCCACGTTTCTGTTCGCGTGGGATGAAGTTCGTAAAATTGTCGGCACGCCATTGTCCATTTCCGACAGTTACCGCGACCTGAATCTGCTCAACGCCTCCACGTCGTTCCGTGGTGTGTTGAAACCTGGTGAATATGAGGTCAGCGGTGAAGTGAAAGGGGATTTCATCTTCACTCGCGCCTCTTTTGAAAAAAAACTGCCATTCGACTTCAATCTTCGGAAATATGAGCATAAGCTGAAGTTTGACGGACAGAAGGTGACTGCTTTCGGGGTGAATGGCGACGACCATGAGGATATGAAACGAATCGTGGAAATTCTATACTACAAAAACGATAAGAACTTCATTATCAAGTTGAAACCTACCGATGAAGAGCACGAAATCGTCCTTTTCAAAACGGAAAAGAAGTATAGGACGATGGCGGAGATGGCTACCGCGACGGATAGTCTGATCCAACTCGGGAAGAAAGAGCGGGCTGCGGCTAACAAAAAGTGGAAGTATCAGTTTCTGGGTGACGATGTGGTGATGGCTCCTGATATTGACTTCGACATCAGTACCTCATACAACAAGTTGGTGGGCAATATTTTTGAGGCGAATACTGAGACGTATAAGATTTTGAAGGCGTGGCAGCGGACGGCTTTCAAGTTGGACGAGGCAGGTGCGGAGGTGAAGAGTGAAGCGGAGTTTGAAATCGTACTGGCATGTGTAGAGCAAGAAGAGGAAGCGAAGCCTACACCCAAGAAGATGATATTTGACAAGCCATTTTTCGTGATGCTCCGCCGCACCGATGCAACAATTCCCTATTTTTGCCTCTATGTGGCGAACCCGGAGCTGTTAGTAGGGAATAGTGTGAGGTAGCGTGTCTCCGACACGCCGCTGACACGCGTGCGCACCGAACCCCACACTGCGCTCCACTTCGTTGCGCTTGTATGGGGTTATTGAGATTTCGTGCCTCCGGCACGCGAGGGGTGAACAAGTCTGCTGATGCCGTATTTCTCGGCGAACCGGGTGACTGAGATGTACTCCATACTATCGGCAAGATTCTGATGAAAACCGCGGAAAAGATGCGATTTTTTGCCGATGACAGCAAAGAGGGGTTGTGAGGAAAAAATCCGTGCGGATCCGTGCGATACGCGGAGATTATAATCAATGCCAACCGTCAATGTCAATGCCGACGAAATCGCCCTTGTGGTCGAACGTGTAGGCGGCCCACATTTTGTAGTAGTCGATGTTTGGATAATACCAGATGTGGATGACGTAGTGCTTGTCCACGACTTCCAAGGAGATAAGTTTACCGTATTTCTTGAAGTCGCGTCCGCGGCGGGACATGTCATCGCGGATAAATGACAGCATCTTGTTGATATGAGGCACTTTCAGTAACTTTTCTGCCGGAAGATCTCCGGAAAACAGGTTTTCCGCTCCTGTGAACAGCCATGTTCCATCTTGCCGATACCCTTTTTGGGTGCTGTCGCTAAAAACAATGTAATACAGTGTGCCTTTACAGTTTACCTCAATGTAAACATTTGTGGTGTCGTCAGGCCTCTCCACTTTTGTCCGCACTTTTTTGGGTAACTGGTCGTATGTTATGACCTTTTCTCGATACAGGGTGCCATTTCTGAAAATGCAGTTACGGCGTAATCCCTTTGGCTCTTTGCTACGCCCCTTCACCGTGATAATTTCTGGGCCGTTGACGTAGTAATTTAGAATCCTTTTTTTGGACAAGTTGAGTGTCGCCCTCCAAAAATCATCTCCACCATCACAAGGGTCGTAGTAATAGCTGTCAACGCAGTTGTATTCGTCGGGTATTGCAAAGTTGATTTCCACACAAGTGTCGCCATCCATTGTTCGATAAAAAGAATATTGCCGAACATATTGGTAAAACCGAGGTGCAGTGAGGGCGCGTTGAATTGTTTGCGATGAATCGGCTTTAAGGTCTAATTCTTTGGCCAGCAAGAACTCAGCACGCTGTACCTCCTTTAGTCCAACGAATATGGAATATCCCTCTGAGGTAATAGCATTTTCTTCATCCTCGCCCCATGAAGATAAGTAACTTTTGAAAAGCCGGGGTTTGTGATAGTCTAATACATATCCAATCGTACCCTTGTCATTACGACAATCATAAAATGTGATGCTTGTGTCGATGTAGGAGCACAGTTGTTTGGCTACGGGGCTCTTGTAACTCGAGGTGTCATGTGTTACCAAAGAGATTCCCGTTACGGGAATCGGCCGCAAGTGTTCCAATTCCTGAGAGAAAGAGTTCCCCGTGGTCAGCAGTAACAGTGTGGATATGATGATAATCTTTTTCATAATGAGAGGCTCTCAATGCTACAGTGCCGTGGCGATTTTGCGGACGGCGGAGAGACGGCGGAGGAAGGAACGGTCGCGCTTGGTGGTGATCATGTCGTAACGTGTCTGTAGTGCAAGCAAAGGCTCGGCGTCCAAATCAAGAGCAGTGGCGATCAAAATAGCCATTTCTGTGTTAAGTGGTCGCTTGCCATTTAGGATTTCGTTTAATTGCGTGTAGGAAACACCTATTTCAGCCGCCAACTTCCGTTGCGAGATGCCGCGATATTCTATTTCGTCCTTGATTACCTCGCCAGGGTGTGTGGGGGTATAAGGTTCTAACATGCTGACTTCTTTCTGCTTCATAATGATCATTGATAATGGTTACTCAATTCAGTGATATTCACAATTGTGGCGATGGTTTCAGGTCCTTCTACGTGTTCTTCAAACTCTATTCGATATTTGTCATTGACTCGGACTGAGGAAAGACCTGCTTTGTCACCCAATAGCTTTTCATAATGCAACGAGTTGTATCGAGCAAGTGACAAAACATTGGGCGATGTGAACATCAAATCAACTATTTTGGCGTATTTTTTGATAACACCAGGTTGGTAGTGATGCTTTTTGTCGCCGCTTTCACCATATTCGTATAGGTTTTGAAGATAGTCTTTTTCAAAAAACACTCTCATCGCTTAGTAAGTTTTAGACTGCAAAAATAATAAATATTTTGATGTGTTCGCAAAAAAGTGAATTTTTTTATCGCTGACTCTTCACCCGCTTCTTCTCATATTTCCCCTTCACAATCTCAAACGATCCGGCGACTAACTCTTTGAGCAGCTCGTCGTGAATGGTCGGCAGGTCGATGCCGATCCAGTACTTGGCGCTGAAGTGGCTGTCGGGGGGCGTCACGCCCTTGGCGGTGTCGAGGAGTTCGGGGATGCGCTCGGGCGGGCATTTCACCACCACTCTGAGATCGTTGAGGTCGCAGTAGCAGAAGGTGTGCCCGCAGACGTAGAACACCAGCACGG
>CAMJPH010000038.1 GCA_946407715.1 uncultured Bacteroidales bacterium
AAATCACAAATCACAAATCACAAATCACAAATCACAAATCACAAATCACAAATCAATAAGAATTCGCAAAAATAATTTTTTTTTCACAAATGCCGATTATATTAAAAAAAAATGTATTTTTGTCGTGATATTAAAATGATATTATTTCAATTTCAAATTTAATCATTAAAGTTATGAATAACAAAGAGTTCAACAAACAATTAGCCGCAGGAAACAACGGATTCCTGCATCTGCTCATCAATCTTGCCCTGTTCGTTTTTTCCATTTGGATTGTGGTGAGATTGGCCAAACTTGACTGCATGTTGAATGCGGAAGGGGAGGTAACCCCATGGATTCTGCTTCCCATCTGCGTCGGTTTCCTGCTGTTCGTCGTTTGGGTACTTCACATGTGCGGTTTCATGGTGGTGCAGCCCAATGAGTCGCGGGTGCTGACCTTCTTCGGAAAGTACTCCGGTACGGTGAAGCAGAACGGTTTTTTCTGGGTCAACCCCTTCTATAGCAAGGAGAAACTCTCATTGCGCGCCAAGAACATGGACGTTGAGCCTATCAAGGTGAACGACAAGAACGGCAATCCAATCATGATCGGTCTGGTTTTGGTGTGGAAGATCAGCGACACTTACAAGGCCTGTTTCGAGGTGGATTCCGACGTGCGCAGCACCATCACCGAAAACTCGATGAAGTCCGTCAAGAGTTTCGACTCGTTCGTGCGGGTGCAGAGCGATGCAGCGTTGCGCAAACTCGCGGGCTTATATGCCTACGACAACATGGAACGCGATGACGAGGAAATCACGCTGCGTTCTGGAGGCGAGGAGGTAAATGAGCGTTTGGAAGCCGAATTGCGCAAACATCTGGAAATCGCCGGTATAGAGGTCGTGGAGGCTCGCATCAACTACTTGGCTTACGCTGCAGAAATCGCCAGCGTGATGCTGCGCCGCCAGCAAGCCGATGCCATCATCTCCGCCCGCGAAAAAATCGTGGAGGGCGCCGTAAGCATGGTTGATCTGGCTCTCAAGAAACTCTCCGCCGACAAAATCGTGGAACTCGATGAGGAACGCAAGGCCGCCATGGTCTCCAACCTTTTGGTCGTGCTCTGCGCCGACGAATCCGCGTCACCGGTCATCAACACGGGAACGCTGTATCAATAACCGATGCTCACGCCCTGTAGAGACGTTTCCTGAAACGTCTCTACGGAACGTGAGGAAAAAATCATCGTTTTATGAAGAAAAACTTCGCCTTACGTGTGGATTCAGAGGTTTTCGAAGCTATCGAACGATGGGCCGCGGACGAGTTCCGCAGCACCAACGGCCAGATAGAGTGGATTTTGTCCACTGCGTTGAAAAAGGCGGGACGGCTATCGAAGAAAAAGGCCGTCTCGCCTGACGCTGCTGACGCGACAGTGTCTCGGCCGAAACACGAATAAACAAGGGTGGGGGAAATGATTTCCCGCCCTTTCCGTTTTAAATTTTCCGAATTCAATTAAATTTGTTATTTTTGCCCCCTTGATTTTTTTGAATATAATATTAAGAAATATGAAGAATATCCGCATCATTTTGGCAACCTGCCTGCTGGCATGTCTGACCATTTCCGCTTTCGCGCAGTCCGTCACGCCCGTGAAATGGGCCTACAAGACGGTAAAGGTTAACGACTCCGTGGCCGAGTTACAGTTCACCGCCACCATCGAACCGAACTGGCACCTCTATTCACAGAAGCCGGGTCAAGGGCAAATCGAGTTGCCTTTGGTGTTCAACTTCACCAAATCCCCGAAATATGAATGCATCGGCAAAGTCGCAGAACCAACCCCACAAAGCGACTACGATGACATCATGGACGCGCACTCTAACTTCTACACCAAGCAGGTGACGTTCAAACAAAAAGTAAAAGTTAAAGACGACCAACCTTTCACCGTGCAGGGCAAGTTGGAAGGTCAGGCTTGCATCGAAGGACGCTGCACCCCCATCGAGGAGAAGTTCTCCTTCGACCTTAAAGACTTCCACCCAGTCATGTCCTCTGTTGCAGAAGAGAATACAGAAGCTGAAAACACTGACAACGAGGTGGTGGAACCCGAAAAGGATGCAACGACCGCCGAAATAGCGCCCGCCGCGGAAGCTCCTGCCGAGAAAGAAGAGGAGTCCCTGCTGATGTACTTCTTGGGGGCAGTCTTAGGCGGCCTCGTCGGTTTGCTGATGCCGTGCGTCTTCCCTATGATTCCGATGACCGTCTCCTACTTCTCGAAAGACGGCAACACTGGCAAGCGCAACGCGATGCTCTACGGCTTGTTCATCATCCTGATATTCGTGGTGTTCGGTTTGGTGTTGTCGTTGATCTTCGGCGCGGATCTCGGTAATGTGCTTAGCACCCACTGGATTCCGAACATTCTCTTCGCCATCATCTTCTTCATCTTCGCCCTCTCGCTGTTGGGCTATTTTGAGATTACGCTGCCGAGTTCCTGGGTGAACGGTTCTGCCAAGCGTCAAAACGCCGGTAGTGTGGCCGGCATTTTCTTCATGGCTTTGACCTTGGTGCTGGTCTCCTTCTCTTGCACGCTGCCCATCGCGGGCGCGGTGGCCCTCAACGCCGCCGGCGGCTCCTTCCTGAAACCCGTTATCGGCATGTTGGGATTTTCATTGGGTATCGCTGTACCGTTCACACTCTTCGCCCTCTTCCCGAACATGCTGAAGAAGCTGCCAAAGTCCGGCGGCTGGATGAACACCCTCAAGGTGGTGCTTGCCTTCGTGGAATTGGCCTTCGCCCTCAAATTCATCAACGTGCCCGACCAAACCTACCATTGGCGCATCCTCGACCGTGAGGTCTATCTCTCTTTGTGGATTGTGTTATTCTCGCTGTTGGGCTTCTACCTGCTCGGTAAAATCAAGTTCCCGCACGACGACGACTATCCGGTGCAGAAGAGCTGGTTCCGTTTCCTGCTCTCTGTAGCCGTTTTCTCCTTTGTGGTCTATATGATTCCCGGTCTGTTCGGTGCTCCGTTGAAGGCCATCTCCGGGTGGCTTCCGCCGATGACCACCCAAGATTTCGACATTTCCAACATTGTACGGACTGAGAGTGGCTCTGGTGGCGCAACCGCCAGCACCTACCAATGGACCGAGGATCCGATGTACGCCGACAAGTTGGAAATCCCGTTCGGCATCAAAGGCTACTTTGACTACGACCAAGCGTTGCGTGTCGCCAAGAAGGAGGGCAAGCCCGTCTTCCTTGACTTCACCGGTCACGGCTGCACCAACTGCCGTAACGTGGAGAACGCCGTCTGGATCGATCCCGAGGTGCGACGCATCTTCGCCGAGGAGGTCATCGTCTGCACCATGTACGCTGACGACAAGGTGATCCCGCTGTCCGACGAAGAAAAGGGCAAGCTCACCGACGCCAACGGCGACCCCATCACCATGTTGGGTGCCAAGAACCGCTACATCGAGCAGACCAAATACCACGAAAATTCGCAACCTTGCTATTTCGTCGTGGATCCCGACGGCAACATCCTCTCCGGCCCTACCTATTACGAGCGCGACAAGGACAAATACATCCAATTCCTACGCAAGGGCATCGATGCGTTTAAAGGCAATAAGGAATAGGCAGTAGGGAACAAGCAACAGATATTTACGAACGAACAACCCCAATCCCCCCCCCCTTTAGGGGGGTGGCCGTAAGGCCAGGGGGTGTAAGACGATACAGCTATTATGAATGGGAACAAATGGTACATTAAATTATCCCTCAGTGTTTTGACGGGATTGATATTGTCACTCGCGTGGTATGTGCGCGGGGCGGCGTTCCTCATCATGTTGGCATTCGTGCCGCTATTTTGGTTGAGCGACCTTTCGCTGAAGGAGGGCAAACGCAACGCCTTCGGGCGCAGCATCCTGCTCTTCTATCCGGCGTTTTTCGTCTTCAACCTCATTACAACGTACTGGATAGCCTATTGCACGGTGCCTGGTGCTGCGGCGGCTGTCATTCTCAATGCACTGCTGCAGACGCTGGTGTTTGCGACATGGCACGCATGCCGGAAACAAGTGGAAAATCGTATTTTACAAGCGGTTATGCTGATATCATTCATGGTTTCCTTCGAATACTTGCATCTAAACTGGGATTTGACATGGCCATGGCTTACATTAGGAAATGTCTTCGCCACCATGCCAGCTATGGTGCAATGGTACAGCGTCACGGGAACTCTGGGCGGCACCGTTTGGATTTTGCTCTGCAACTTCCTGGTTTACTGGGAGCCTTTGACTAAAAAAGAGAGGGAAAAACGTCCACGCAAATACGGCAGCATTCTCACCCTTTGTTGCCTCGTCCTGCCTATACTTATCTCTGTGCTCATATATGAGATAGTTGAACGGAGGATTGACAGTTCCACCCCTATTGAGGCTGTCATTGTGCAGCAGAACACTGACCCTTGGGAGGAAGAGTACAGTCTCACGAACGAGGAAGAAATTCAGCGCGTGTTGGAAGTTGCGAAACCCTTCATCAACGAGAAAACTAATCTCGTGATCACACCGGAATCGGCCATCGCGCACACCATTGACATGAAAGCGTTGCGAAACCGCACTTTCACAGAAGGTGACACCCGTTTTGAGGGATTTGCATTGATTGATAGCACGATAAAGCAATATCCGAACCTGAACTTCGTGTTAGGCCTTTCCACGGTCACTATTTCGGATCATAAGATGTCGCCAGCATCGCGGGAGATAAAACCAGGATTGTTCATGGAATTTTACAATACTGCGGGATTTTACAATCGCAATGGGTTGGTTGACCATTACCACAAGTGTCGGTTGGTGCCGGGTGTGGAAGGAATGCCTTTCCCAAAAATCTTCGGTTTCTTGGGAAATGTTCTTATTGAATTGGGCGGCTCAAACTCCTCCCTCGGCAAGGACACCGAACAGCGCACTTTCCCGTTTGACGTGAACGGCCGGGAGTTGCGCATCGGTACAGCCATCTGCTACGAGTCTGTCTATGGTGAGCTTGTCGCGAAGTTTGTGCGCAACGGAGCGAATGTTTTGGCGGTGATTACCAACGACTCGTGGTGGGATGACAGTCCAGGCCATCGGCAGCATTTCGACATGGCACAGTTGCGGGCTGTTGAGACCCGGCGTTACGTGCTTCGCGCGGCCAACGGCGGCTTCTCCGGTGTCATCGATCCGACGGGGCGCGTGCTGGCGAAGACAGAATACAACGAACGCACCGCTATTCAGACCATTGTGGGTGCGCAGGAAGGGGAAACTTTCTATGTGAAACACGGGGACTATATAGCGAGAATCGCCATTCCGTTCACCATCTTGGGCGTTCTGTACGCTGTCGTCATGGTGTTTATAGGAAGAAAACGCAAGTGATCACTTGTTAGACCCTTTGTTCATGATTTTTTAAACAAACTATAGGAAGTCTGGTCAAGTAGTCCTTGGATTCAGATTTTACCCTAATTATATATATACAATTATGAATGTCAAAAATCTTTTCATCCTGATTGGCCTTTGCCTCGGTTGCATTCTTCCTATGCAGGCGCAAAAGCAAGTTTCTGCCAAGTTGACCGATGCCACCGTTTATCTTCGCGGTGCCGCACTGACTCACACCGCTTCCGCTACGCTCAAAAGCGGCAGTCAAGAGGTGATTATTGACGGACTCAGCCCCGATATTGAAATTAACAGCTTGAAAGTCAAAGCAAACGGAGTGCTCATCTCTGCCACTGAATTTTCACAAGACTACCTCACTCCACGAGAGCAAGCAGCCCATATCAAGAAACTTCACGACTCACTGGACCTCTACCAGGAACAGCTGAAAGATGTTCAGAACGAGTTGGCTGTCCACAAACAGTTGCTCAAGCTTGTCACTGACGGCACTCAGAACAACATGAGCCAGAAAGATGGTACGGTCACCATCGCCGACATCAATGCCAACATGGAGCTCTACCGCACGAAAGCCGCCGAGCTGCAGAAGAGCATCGACAAGGACAACCAGAAGATTGAGAAGCTGAAGGAGACGGTCAACCGGTTGAACAACCAGATTAACCAGGACGAGACGGAGAATTCCCAACTCAACGGAATGTTGCGTCTTTCCGTGAGCGTGCCGGAAAACACCACGACCACCTTCACCATCACCTATTTCACTAATCAGGCGCAATGGGTGCCGTGCTACGACATCAACATCCCGTCGATGGATAAGTCCATTACGCTGCAGGCCAAAGCGAAAGTGAAACAGGTCACCGGCCTCGACTGGAACAACGTGAAGCTTACGCTCTCCAACGCCACACCGAACCGCTCCGCCGTTGCACCGGTCTTCAAGACTTGGTTCTTAAGATTCCAACGCCCGCAGCCACAATACAATAATTCCTTGGCCAAAGGGTATGACGCAGTCGCAAGCAATTCCATGGCTTACGCAGTTGCCGAAGAAAGAAGTGAATCAAGGCCTACTTTGGTATCACCCAAACCTACAGCCCCCATCCTGATGAACGATTTCGTGGAAGTGGAAGATCAGGACATTCAAGTCTCTTTCGCCATTGCAGTTCCGTATGATATTCCCGGCAACGGAAAGGAGAAACTCATCGACCTGAAGAGCTACGATGTCAAGGCCGACTTTAAGTACTACAGCGTCCCGAAGCTGTCGGATGAGACCTATCTGGTCGCCACGCTGTCCGACTACGAGAAATACAACCTGCTGCCTGGCGAGGCCACGGTGACGTTCAACAACACCTTCGTGGGACGCACGCGCCTGCGCCCGAACGACACGGAGAGCCAAATTACATTGACGCTCACCACCGAGCCGCGCATGACCGTGAAGCGGGAGAAACAGAAAGACTTCTGCAGCACCAAGCACGTGGGTAACAGCACCACCGTCACGCAGTCGTACCTGATCACTGTCAAGAACAACCTGAACCGCGCCGCCAAACTGACACTGAAGGAACAGTACCCGATCTCCAACGACAAGGACATCGAAGTGAAGGACGTTACGATTACGCCAAAAGCGACCTACGACAAGACCGACATCGGTGTGGTGACTTGGGACGTGGAACTGCAGGCTGGCGAGACCCGCACGTTCACTGTTACATACAGCGTAAAGCATCCGAGCGACCGCATCATCGCCTGGTAAACGGCGAATAAGGTCGGCTATTAGGGTCGGCGAATTTTGCGAATTTTGCGAATAATTTGTGTGTGTTTTGCGAAACGTTGCTAATATTTTAAATGTTTGTTGTTAATTGTTTAAAATTATTGGTGCATTGTTTGATAGTTAAATAATTGTTAATCATTGGATTATGTAAAAAATCACTGGAATGTTATTTCCGGTGATTTTTTATTGAAAGAAATGCTTATCTTTGTCCGCAAACTTAGTATAAACAAAATGTACGTTGATATGAATGACAAAGTATTGTTCAGAAATGAATCTTACAACCTTATTGGCGCCGCCATGGCGGTACACAGCGAATTAGGATGCGGTTTCACAGAACCTATTTATCAAGAGGCGTTTGAAAAAGAACTCCTTTGGAGGCATATCCCCTTTGAGAGGGAAAAGACATTCAAGGTGTATTACAAAGGTGCTGAGCTAAGCAAGCGTTTTGTTCCGGATTTCTTTTGTTATGGGAAAATTATTGTAGAATTGAAAGCCGTGTCTGATTTGATAGGGGAGCATCATTCTCAGATGTACAACTACTTAAAGGCAAGTGGCGTGGATTTGGGGCTACTGATTAATTTCGGAAAGACCTCATTGGATTATAAGCGAATTCCCTGTACAACCAAATTTGTCGGCAAATGATTTGTCGGCGAATTAAGCAAATTTAGCGAATTGTATTTACAAGATAGGGTCTCTAATACATATATATTGCATATTATTCGCACAATTCGCATAATTCGCTGACTGCCAATTTCGCACAATTCGTGAAATTCGCCGATAGAGGATGTACAAAACGGGGTTACCGCTAATGTCAGTTGATGTAATAGCTTGATAATTAGTTAATAAAAATATTTGTGTAAAATTTACATAAATATATTTCGACATTGAAAAAAAGTGTATTTTTGCGTAAAATTTACGCAATTAAAAATAAGACAAAAAAAAGGGAATCAGTATGAGTTACACCTACCAATATCCGCATCCAGCTGTGGCCACCGATTGCGTGGTGTTCGGCTTTGACGGCAAAGAACTACAGATTTTGTTGATAGAAAGGGGTTTGGAACCATTCAAAGGAATGTGGGCCTTTCCGGGAGGTTTTATGCGCATTCAGGAGACAGTGGAGGAATGCGCAAAACGAGAATTGTTAGAAGAGACAGGTTTTCCCATTCAAGTTCTCAAACAGTTAGGTGCATTTTCGGGTGTGAATCGTGATCCTCGGGAGCGCGTGGTCTCTGTGGCGTTTTACGCCTTAGTGCGCCCCTCCGATGTGAAAGGCGGTGATGATGCGCACGACGCACGGTGGTTCGCCCTTGACGATGTGCCGCAACTCGCCTTCGACCACGACTTCATCCTCCGCAAGGCGATGCAACAACTGCGCAAGGACATCTACTTTGAGCCGATAGGGTTCGAACTGTTGGACAAGGCGTTCACCATGTCGGAGCTACAGCGGCTCTACGAAACTATCCTCGGTGTGCGCTTCGATCGCCGCAATTTCGAGAAAAAGATGCTGCAGACAGGCATCCTCCAACCCATCGACGAGGAATACGACGCGGTTGCGGAATCCCTGTCATGTAACGCAGTCCCTGAGCCAAAGAGGGCTTTTTTCGGGGAAAGGCGGGAAATGCGCACAAAAAGCATTGACGCGCTGTTCGGCACCGATCCAGAGAGACCTCGCGAAACAGTTATTCTCGCAGACATTGCCCATTGTGAGTGTACTTCTCCTATTGAAGATAATGAAAACACCAGACGCAAACCCGGGCGGAAAGGACGAAAATTCTCGTTCAACAAGGACAAATACGACAGTTTCAAACAGAATAATAATTTCAGGTTCGAATTTTAAATATCATCAATTCATTTTATTCATCAATTCAAAAACACAAAGTTATGTTTACAAAAAGATTCAAAAAACAACAGGAAGTCACAGACAATCAAAGTGAAAACACAAACACCGTACCTCAAGAGAGTAGGCATGGAGACAAACTCAAGGTCTATAACCTCATCATCCTTGACAAGAGCGGTTCCATGAGCAGCATCGCCGGGGCTGCCATCTCCGGTTTTAACGAAACCGTAGGCGGCATCCGCTCCGCACAGGAACGCTATCAGGACACCCAAGAACATTTCGTGTCACTCTACGTTTTCTGCGATTGCGACAAACACTACATCTATGAAAACGTTCCCGTGAATGAGGTTAAGACACTGACATCCAGAGAGTACCGCCCTTGCTGTTGCACTCCGCTCTTTGATGCCATGGGAATCTCCTTGAACCAGCTGCTGAACAAAATCCAAACGGACAAGAACGCCACCGCCGCCGTCACGGTCATCACCGACGGTTTGGAGAACGCTTCCAAAGAGTACTCCGGTTCAACCATCAAAGCCTTGGTGGACAAGCTGAAGGATGAGGAGGGCTGGAATTTCGCCTACATCGGCACCAATCAGGATGTGGACGCGGTGGCTGCCAGAATTTCCATTACCAACACCATGTACTTTGAGGATGATTCGGCAGGCATGAGAACCGCATGGGCGAACGAACGGAAAGCTAAAATGCGGATGTACGACCGGATGCAGGAGGATTATGTCAGTTGCAGCGCCGCGCCCGAACCAATGAGTGCAAAGGTTATGAAGCTGTTCCGTGCGAAACGTAACCGAGAAGAAAAGAACTACCGCTCCATGGACGAGTTCCGCAACCGCATCACTCCCGACAACATAACCACGCTGAAAGGCAACGAGATATTTGTGTTCGGAAGCAATTTAGCGGGGATGCACGCGGGCGGCGCGGCGAGAATCGCGGTCGAAAAATTCGGCGCGGTGATGGGACAAGGAGTCGGTTTGCAAGGACAGAGCTACGCCATTCCCACGATGCAGGGCGGCGTGGAGACTATCAAGCCCTACGTCGATGAGTTCATCAAGTTCGCGGATTGTCACCCGGAGATGACCTTTCTGGTGACGCGCATCGGCTGCGGAATCGCCGGTTTTAGAGACGAGGAGATCGCCTCTTTGTTCGTGAGAGCGATTAGCTTACCCAATGTTCATTTGCCGCTGAGTTTTTGGAATGAACTGGTGTAATCGGTTGTATCGCAGAATTTTTCTATGGAAATATTTCTTCTGGAGATGTTGTTGAAGAGATGAAGCATAAGTCTGATGTCAAACTAATAGAGTCTTGTCCCTAAAAAAAAAGTGCGCCGTTTCCGACGCACTTTTCTGATTAGTATTTGTAAAAGCCTTCGCCGGTCTTTCTGCCAAGCAGTCCGGCGCGGACCATCTTGCGCAACAGCGGGTGAGGACGATATTTAGGATCGCCGAACTCTTTGTAGAGCACTTCCATGATGGCTAAATTCACATCGTTGCCGATGAGGTCGGCCAATGCGAGGGGACCCATGGGGTGGTTGGCACCGAGCATCATGCACTTGTCGATGTCCTCGGCGGAAGCGATGCCGTCGGCTAAAATGCCCACTGCCTCGTTGATCATCGGGATGAGGATGCGGTTCACCACGAATCCGGGAGCTTCGTTCACCGGAACTGGGGTCTTTCCGATCTCAGTGGTCAAATCAACGATGCACTTGGCCGTTTCGTCAGAGGTGAGCTGACCCTTGATGACCTCTACCAAGGCCATGCGGTCGGCGGGGTTGAAGAAGTGGCAGCCGATGAACTGTGACGGACGGCTCGTGCAAGCGGCAATCTCAGTGATGGACAAAGACGATGAGTTGGTGGCGAAAATCGCCTCTGGCTTGCAGATCTTGTCAAGTTCCATGAAGACGTCCTTCTTGAGTTGCATATCCTCCACAGCGGCCTCAATCACGAGGTCGGCATCAGCGAAGGTGGCATAGTCCGTGGTGGTGGTGATGTTGCCGAGAATGGCGTTCATGGCATCCTCGGAAATCTTGCCTTTCTCCACGAGTTTGGCGTAAGACTTTGAAATGGAACCCATGGCCTTGTCAAGGCTGGCTTGGGTTCTGCTCTTCATGACCACGGGCATCTTGGCGGCGAAAGCCTTGACAATACCTTTGGCCATAGTACCTGTTCCGATAACACAAATTTTCATAATAATGTATTTTAGTTATTGAATGATAGATAATTATTCGTTGTTAAAATGTGCTTCCTGCTTGGTAAGGAAGGCGGTCATGCCGGCTTTCTGGTCCTTGGTGTCGAAACACTTGCCGAACATGCGGCTTTCGAAGGCGATGGCCTCGTCGGCGGGCAGGTCATACTCTTCGTTGATGCATTCTTTGGCATAACGAACTGCAATGGGCGCGTTTTTGACGATGCGTTTGGCAAGATTCATAGCTTCCTCCATCAGCTGTTCGGGCTCATAGACGGCGTTGACCAATCCGATGCGCAGTGCTTCATCGGCTTTGATGGCGCGGCCGGTGAAAATCAGCTCCTTGGCAACTCCCATGCCGGCGATTTTGGCCAAACGATAAGTTCCGGAAAATCCGGGGATAATACCCAAGCCGACTTCGGGTTGGCCGAACTTGGCACGGTTTGAGGCGAGACGGATGTCGCAGGCCAGTGCTAATTCGCAACCGCCACCCAATGCGAAGCCGTTCACTGCCGCGATGACGGGAATCGGTAATGTCTCGATTTTACGGAACACTTTTGCGCCGGCGGCACCGAAACGTTCTCCTTCCTCTGCATTCAGAGGTTGCATCTCTGAGATGTCGGCGCCCGCCACAAAGGATTTTTCGCCGTCGCCGGTGATAATCAGCGCACGGATGTCCTTGTCCAGACTCGACAGAAAATCATCCATCTCTTTTAAAATATTGGAGTTTAGTGCGTTAAGCGATTTTGGCGCGGAAATGGTCAGTGTACATATCGCATCGGACACGCTTATTTTCAGGAAATTGTAGTTTGTCATAATTTTGGGATTTAAAAAGTGGGGCAAAGATACAAAAAAAGTGCCTTTCGGCACTCTTTTTTTAGCGTTTTTTCTTCCCCGGATTCACAAATAGTGGTTCCTCTTTTTTAGCCTCTTTCTTCTTTTCGGCCATTGTTTTCTTGTATTTGTATTCCAGGTCGTACAATTTTTGGATAGTGTGAGGTTTCAGGATGGTTTTGAATTTCTTGTAGTAGGTGGTTTCAAGGTTCAGCATGTTCTTTCGCATCTCGAATTTCTGATCTTGTAGGTAGGTGAGCTGCTTGTCATTTAATTTCTCAATGATTTCCTTGTTCGTTCCCGGAGCTCCCAACTTGATTCCTTGTTTCTCAAGGTTTTTGCGGTAGGTGTCCATCGTTTTCATCTCCGCATTCAGATATTCTTGGTAAACTTTCCAGAAATTCTGGTTTTCTTGTCCGCTCAATGTCAGGTTTTTCTGCATGTATTCAAGCCGTGCCTGTATCATTGCTTTGGGATTTTTCTCCTGCGCAAAGAGTACATTTGTCGCACATAATGCCGCGACAAGCAATAAAATCCATAGTCTCTTCATGATATTCACTTTTTATAGGTTAATATGCATATTGGTAATAATCCATCAGGGCCAGTTCTTCACTGTAATAGTCGGCGGCAAAGGTCTCCAGTGCTTCCTCTTCGGAAACAGAAGTGGTAACCTGCTGTTCTGTTTGCGTGATGGCAGTCCCTTTTTCCGGAACATGCAATGTGAAGAAAACGCCAACGGCAACAGCAATACATGCTACAGCGGCAACAGCAGAGGTGATGACGGCTTTTCTGCGTTGTTGTTCATGTTTGATGTTTTGCATGACTCTTCCGGGAAGTTCCTCGAAATAGTTTTCCGGGATTTGATAATGCTCTGTTTTTTCTATATTGTCTAAATCGAACATGATGTTTAAAATTACAAGCTAATGACTATGGATTGCTTAAAAGGTTAAACGTTCGGAAATATTTTTTTTGATTTTTTCTGCGGCGAAATGATAGGATGCTTTCAGGGCACTTTCGGAGGTGTCGAAAATCTTCGACATTTCCGCGTAGGGGGTCTCGTCAAAATAGCGCATGGTAAACACAGCACGCTGCTTCGGCGGCAACTTGGCGATTTCCTCTTGCATGAACTGCTCAATCTGGTTGGGTGTGACGGTGCTGAAGTCATCGTGTGTCTTCAATAGGAAGTCGGTGTAACTCTCGTCATCATCCAGATTCAGCATTTTCTTCTTTTTCTCAATATAGGTTAATGCCTCGTTGACGCAAATCCGTGAAATCCAAGTCTTCAGGCTTGATTCACTCCGGAATCTGTCCAGATTTTTCCAGATTTTGATGCACACGTTCTGCGTGACATCATCCGCATCCTCGTGGATGGTCACGATACGGCGTGCGTTGTAATAGATGTGCCTCTGGTATTTTTTCAGAAGCAGCTCAAAGGCCTTCTCTTTGGTCTTCTCATTGCTGAACAACGACAAGATGAACTCGTCTGTGATTTCAGGCATACGCTGAGTATAAGTTATTTACGACTAATAGCCTTTTTGCAGGCCTCTATGATATGTTCTTTGTCTAAACCGAAATGCGCCATCAGCTCTTCGGGGGTTCCGCTTTCGCCGAAGTGGTCGTTTACGCCGATCATTTCAACGGGGGCAGGGAAATTGCGGCTGAGGCATTGGCATACGGAGTCGCCCATGCCGCCGTTGAGGAAATGCTCTTCGGCGGTGACGGCGCAACCCGTCTTGCGGACGCTGTTCAGGATAGCCTCTTCGTCTAACGGCTTGATAGTGGCGATGTTGATGATTTCGGCGTTGATTCCTTGTTCGCGCAGCATGTCAGCGGCTTGCAGGGCTGGGAACACCAAATGTCCGGTGGCGAAAATGGTTACGTCCGAGCCTTCCTGCATGACTTCGGCCTTCCCGATGACGAACGGTTTGTTCTCCTCTGTGAAGTTGGGGACAGCGGGTCTTCCGAAACGGATATAGACGGGACCAACGTATTCAGCCGCCGCAATGGTCGCCATCTTGGTTTGGTTGTAGTCGCACGGGTTGATAACCACCATGTTGGGAAGCATTTTCATCAGTCCGAGGTCCTCCATCATCTGGTGCGTGGCACCGTCTTCGCCCACGGTGATACCTGCGTGCGAGGCTCCGATTTTGACATTCAGGTTTGAATAGGCCACTGTCATGCGGATTTGGTCATACACGCGACCGGAAATGAATCCGGCGAACGCGCTGGCGAACGGGACCTTGCCGCTCAACGCCAAACCTGCGGAAATGCCGATCATGTTGGCCTCCGCGATGCCGCATTGGATGAAACGCTCCGGATGAGCCGCTTTGAAATCGCCCATCTTCACGCTGCCCGTGACATCTGCCGTGAGTGCGAATATGTTATCGTTCTTTTCGGCCGCTTCCAGCAAGCCGGCTCCAAACCCTGAACGGGTGTCTTTCATTGCATATTTTTCAATATTCTCCATGCCAAAAAATTTGCTGCAAAAATACGAAATTTGAGAAAAGAGAGTTATCTTTGCCGCATTTATTTGTCAGATATTTTTGGTGAAAAAAAAACTGCTCGTCATACTGGCCCTTCTCGGTTTTCTTTGCTGCAATAATGTCACTGCGCAGGAGAATCCCATATTTCGGATCCGGCATTTCTCAGCGGATTCGATGAGTTTGCGCATTGATACATGCTCCATTATCCCGAACACGTTCCAGGTTCAGGAGCTGCAACGTTCTCAATACCGTCTTGACCCGCTGACCGCCACCTTCTATCTGCTGGATTCCTCTCTTTTGGGCAAACGGATTTTTGTGCAGTACAAGGTTTACCCGACAGACCTGTCCCTTCCCGTGGCGCACAAGTTCTCCCGTGACATCGAACCGAGGCACTACCATCACCAGACCGCCGATTACTCCCTTCCTTCTTTGAAAAATGTGTTGAATGACAATGAATTATATACAAATGGAGCAATTTCACGCGGCGTGACGGTGGGCACAAATCAGGATCTTGTCCTTAATTCCGCCCTTAACCTCCAGATTACTGGTAAATTGTCTGACGATGTAGAAATTATGGCCTCTGTTTCCGATAAGAATATCCCGATTCAGCCGGAAGGTAACACCCAAACCCTACAGGATATCAGCAGTGTGTTTATTGCCTTGAAAATAAAGGAGTTTGCGACTGTTAATGCGGGCGATGTGGTGTTTAGTCTCCGTGATGACCGTTTTTTGCGGGTCTCGCGGAACATCTTGGGTTTGGATGCCAGAGTGACATCCCAACCGAAACAAAACCTGAAGATGACTAACCAAGCAGGCGGTGGTATGGCGAAAGGACGGTTCGCCCGCCAGCATCTAACCGTGCAGAATGGGGTACAGGGACCCTACAAACTCTATGGTGCTGACGGGGAAATCTCTATCGTTATGGTGGCAGGTTCGGAGAGGGTTTACGTTGACGGACAGTTACTTACACGTGGTGCAGACCATGACTATGTGGTGGATTACAACACAGCGGAGATTACCTTCACCCCTCAAATGCTGGTCTCTGTTGAAAAGCGAATCATTGTAGAGTTTGAATATACCAATCGTCACTACTCGCGATATAACCTCTTTACTCATAATGAAATAGAAATAGAAGGAAAACTTCCGCTCAAGTTGTACGTTAATTTTTTCCATGAGCAGGATTTGAAAAACCAATCAATTCAACCTGAACTGACGAATGAAAACAAACGCTTCCTTGCCCTTATGGGAGATGCTGCCACAACCGCTTATTTCCCCGTTGTTGACACTGCCGTTTTTTCTCCGGATAGGGTTTTGTATGAAAAAATAGATACAAATTACAACAATATTATATATACAATATATATATATTCTATAAATTCTAACACAACATTATATAATCCGTCGTTTAGCTATATGGGTACGCATAAGGGCAATTACAGATTGGCGAGCAGCACGGCTAATGGTCGTGTTTTTGAATGGGTTGCGCCGGAAGACGGCATCCCGCAAGGCGAGTATGAGCCAGTTTTGATGCTTACGGCTCCGATTTCCCAACAAATGGTATCGATTGGACTGGATTTCTCCGCCCGAAAAAATACCCGGATCCAGTCGGAATTTGCCTTGTCTCATTACGACCAAAACACTTTCTCTAAGAAAGACAGAGATGATGATGTTGGATTTTCTTATAGCCTGAATGTCAGTGATATAGAAACGTTGCGTTCCACGCGGGATTCGTTGCCATGGCTTCTGACGAGCCAACTTAAGGTGCAGTTTGTGCATAAGAACTTTACGCCATTTGAGTCGTTCCGTGATGTGGAGTTCGCCCGACAGTATAACCTTTCGTCAGATTATTCCATGAACAACTCCGACTGGCTGATAGATGCTGGAATTGCTCTGACAAAACAGAATCGGCACCAGTTGTTTTATCATGCAAACTTTTTTGACAGGCTTGACGATGTGTTTGCTTTGCGGAACGAGCTGACAACTGCCGACAAGTGGAAAAATTGGCGACTGAAAACACGAACGAGCTATCTCCTCACTAAAGACTCCATCCAAAGAAGTCGTTATTTAGTGTCGTCTGTTTTTCTTACAAAAAGTTGGAAAAATCTCACTGTTGGGGTTGACAACCTGTTGGAACATAATGTTTTCAAGGATGCAGTGCGACAATCGTTAAGACTTAACAGTTTTGCTTTCAATGAGTTGAACGCTACAATAGGAGGTGCGGAGAATATGAAACACCAGTTTCTGCTTGCGTACAAGAACCGTGTGGAGTTCACTCCTGACACGCAGATACTGTACACTCATCTGCTGATTCATGAGGTGAAGGCGCAATATCGTTTCGCCCAGATCCGGAACCAGAGTTTCGCATTGAACGCTACTTACCGTCATCAGTCACTGATGGATTCTGTCCGTAGTGCGGAACACTATTTCGTCGGGGATGTCCGATATACGGGGCGGTTTCTCAAGAACGTGTTGACGGTCAATTTGTATTACGAGACAGGTAGCGGAATGGAACTTAAGAAGACGTTCACGTACATCAAGGTGGCGGCAGGGCAGGGGACGCATGTTTGGAAAGATTACAATAGCAACGGCATTGAGGAACTTGACGAGTTTGAAATCGCTCTTTTCCCTGATGAGGCCGAGTACATCAAAGTTTGGATTGCCGGCACGGACTATGTCAACGTCTATGAGAGCCAATGGACCCAGAGTGTGCAGCTGCGTCCGGCTGCTGCTTGGGGAAGCAAAAAAGGATTCCGAAAGTTCATTTCAAGATTTCAGGATGTGCTTGCTTTGAATACTTCGCTGAAGCATAAGTCTATGATGTTCAATCCGTTCCCTTGCAATATTGAGGATACGAATCTCATTGCCGATCGCTTTAACCTGACCAACACCTTTTCGTTTAACAACAGCAATGACAAGTTCGCTTTTGATTTTATTGTCCAAAAGACGGAAAACACTCAGTTCTTGTATTATGGATTGGAATGCAATCGTGTTGGGATGCAAGAAGTTGTGCTTAAAAGCACTCCGATTGAGCTGCTGTATTTGCAAACCTCGTTTCAACACAGGAAAACGCAGAACATTTCAACCTGTTTTGCTTCACGGCAGTATTTAGTGGAGGCATATTCTGCAGATGCCCTCGTCCAGCTGCAATACCGAAACAAATTAACAGGTTCTTTGTCCGGACAATATGTAAACAAAAGGAATCTTCAGGACAAGGAATATGTGCGCAAGTATCGTTTTGAGACATTGTGGATGTACCGATGGTTAAATAAAGGAACTGTTTCTTTGTCAGCCGAGTATGTGCTAATGAAAGGAGAAGTTGGGGAAAGTTCCGCTGTGACCTACTTCCTCTTGGAAGGACTTTCTTTGGGCAGGAATTTGCTTTGGACAGTGAATTGCCAAGTGTCTGTCAGCCAGTTTCTTCAGTTGGTGTTACAATATCAGGGTCGTGCTATGCAGAACCATGCGGTGATACACACGGGTTCCATCACGTTGAATGCTTTGTTTTAGTCAAATAATTGAAATTCAGATTGCTGTAGCTGTTTTGATTTGTAAATGTCTGATATTAAGTTGTTTGTTTGTTCGGTTGGTAATTATTCAAGGAAAATTGAAAAATCGGGGAAACAAATCAAAAAATATGTTATTTTTGTCACTTCAAAAAATTAGGCTTATAGTGTATTGTGTAACTTTTTGAATAGAGGAATCGTATATGATAGGAAAATGTGAAATTCTAAAGCATTTAGAGTTGCATAATGCATTGACAATTAAAAAGTTAGTGTATAAAACAATTCGATTGTGATATGAAGAAACGTGTGCAAAAAATTGGTTTGTTGGTGCTAATGGCAATGCTTGTCACAGTGACAGGTTTTGCGCAAGATGACGCACAATTCACCTTTTTCCCGTGGGTGACCTCTTATTATAATGCCGGCGGAATAGGTGAGCAGCATAACACGTTGTGCTTTACTGCGGATTACAACAACAAATATTTAGGATGGGGGGACGCTTCTTCATCAAGTACGACAATCAACAACGATTCTCTTTTCCGTTCTGCACCGCAGGATTTTCTTTTCAGTATTGAATCTTATTTGAAAAAATTACATGGATCATTGGGCGTCACCTTGATTCATGACAGGATTGGCATTTACAGCAACACGGGAATCAAAATAGGTTATGCGTACAAGCTTCGGCTTGGTGGTGGTCATTTGGGTATAGGAGCGCAGGTGTCGTTGTATAATCAGGCCATAAAACCGGATCAGTTATCCCCAATTCAAGATGGTGATAATGTCATAGATCGCCTGTCTGAATCCACGTTGGATTTGGATTTCAACTTTGGTGTGTTGTATAAAGCTGACCAATGGTATGTGGGCGCGGGATGGACACAGATAGCAGCTTTGTTCGACAAAAATCAGGTGCTTCGAGTCTCTGGCGAATATGGCCCAACTCGTTCCTCTCAGTTGTATGTACACGGTGGTTACACGTGGGTGTTGCCGTTCAACCCCAATTGGGAACTGATTCCGCAGGCTTTGGTGAAGACCGATTTCAAGACTTTCCAATGGGAAGTGCTCGCATTGGCACGTTACAACGGTGTTTACTGGGGTGGTCTCGGCTATCGTTTCCAAGATGCCGTATCGCTCGCTTTCGGTGCCCGCCCTTTCTACAACTCCTCCAACATTTATCTTAAAGGACTTGATCTTGGTGTCTCGTATAGTTTCACGACCAACTCTTTGGCTTACAAAAGACATCGCAGCTTCGGTGATGTGGAAGTCGTAGTTCGCTATTGCTTTGACATTTACAAGCCTGAGGTGTTCTCGGGATACGGAAATTCACGTTATATTTATAAGAACAGATACTAAAAATAAACATTCGAACGTTAATAACTGAAATTTAAAAAGAACAAATATGAAACGGGTAATCATTTTACTTGCAGCGGCATTTGTGTTGATGGTGTCGTGTAAAAACGGCGGCGACGGACAACTTGTCGGCGTTAAGGACCGTCCTGACTTCCTCGATTTGGAACCTTACGGGATGGTTTACGTCCCAACCGGCCATTATGTGATGGGCGGCGGGGATCAGGATGTCCCCTTCGCACTTACCCAGCAGTCAAAAAATGTGACTGTTGGAGCTTTTTGGATGGACGAAACGGAAATCACCAACAACGAGTATCGTCAGTTCGTATATTGGGTGCGCGATTCCATTGCACACACACTTCTCGGTGATGCCGAAATCACGGACGAAGAAAAATTCGGACATTACTTGAAATACGATAGAGGTGAGAATGAAGGCGAGATTATTGAGCCGAAATTGATTAACTGGAAAGAAAAAATTCCCTGGGATTCTGAAAATGAGGAAGTTCAAGCAGCCTTGTCGCCCTTGTTCAAAAAAGTGAATACTCGTTACTATCATTATGGAGCCAACCAGATTAACTCCTCAATGCTCAACTATGAGTATTGGTGGATTGACTACCGCAATTACCGCGATCCCAAAAATCCGGACAATTTCGGGGCTTCCTACAAGGAGTTTGACAAGGAAGGCGATGATCTTGGCGGCCTCTATGCTAATCGTCCCAGCAGTATGGGCAACGGCTGGCAGCGTTTCATCAAGCATGAAATAGTTAATATATATCCTGATACATTATGCTGGGCGCACGATTTCGTGTATTCGTACAACGAACCCATGTTGATGAACTATTTCAACAACCCGCAATACGACAATTATCCGGTCGTGGGTGTCAGTTGGCGGCAGGCCAAGGCGTTCTCCAGCTGGAGAACACAGCTTCGCATGTCGTGGTTGGCCGGCAAGGAGTACGCATTCGAACAGGAGTTCCGTCTGCCCTTGGAGGCAGAGTGGGAATGGGCGGCGCGCGGCGGCAACCCGTTGGTTCCCTATCCTTGGGGCGGGCCATACACCACGAACAGGAATGGCTGTTTCTTGAGCAACTTCAAACCACAGCGTGGTAACTATATCGCTGACGATAACTTCTACCCAGGTATTGTGGCCCACTACCATCCTAATGACTGGGGCTTGTTCGACATGAGCGGCAATGTGGCTGAATGGTGCGAGGATGCCTTCGATGAGGCTGCCACCAATTTCACTCATGACATGAATCCGTCATACGTCTATTATGCCACGAAAGACGATTCTCCTGTGAAAAAGAGAAAAGTGATCCGTGGCGGTTCCTGGAAGGATGTCAGCTATTTCACCACCG
>CAMJPH010000039.1 GCA_946407715.1 uncultured Bacteroidales bacterium
ACGCCTCTCGTGTCTCTTTTGACGATCTGCTTACTTGGAAGCGTGACTTCTCCAGCCTGATTTACAAGGAGTCGAATGTGTATGATCGTCAAATAGATGATTATATTGCGAACTCGAGAGACCAACGTATCGAATCTGAAAGAATTACGGAGAATCTTCGGAAGTTCGAGAGCGACCTCTGGGAGTTTTAATTAGAAACAACTTTTTCATAATTTCTAAAAAGCGGACACATTTGTGTCCGTTTTTTTTATCTTTGCAGCAATTCGTTTTAATATGATTGTCATAATAGGAGCAGATGGATTTTTGGGCGGCAGTATGGCCGCGAAACTTCGAGATGCCGAAGCCCGGCACACGATTTTGGGAATAGAGTTGGTGCAGTTTACAGACACTGACGAGTTTTTCCAGTTCTTACCACTTCATTATCGGGAGGTGGAGTGGGTAATTTATTGTGACAAGCGGATTCCAAACGCAGCGTTGTCTGTGTTCCGTTTTGAGTTTGTGCAGAAGCTATGGACTGTGGCTGCCCGATATTCTGTCCCGCTGCTGTATGCCTTTCATCAGTCAATGGAACAACCCGAGTCTGACTTCAACTCCGACCGGTTTGTTGTGTGGTCAGGACGGCAATACCGCAGGCCTCCATTCTGGTACATTTTCAAGGTTGGAGAAATTTATGGGCCGAAAGAGGATGTCGATAGAGAGCAAACATCCCGCATCTTTTCCTTTTACCAGCAGATTGTGACAACAGGGAAAGCCACTATTCTGCAGACGGAACAGGACAATGGGAATGCTGGCACCACGCGGGATTACTTGTACGTGCAAGATGCTGTGCGGGTGTTCTATTGGTTCATGCAACACCGTCCTGCCAATGGAGTTTATGATCTCGGAAGCGGTTTCGAACGAACCGATTTGGCGGTAGTGAATGCGATTTTCCGCACCTTGAAATTGTCTCCACAAATCCAATATCCTCTTTCGCAACCGTTTTTTCCCGATGGCAGTTCCGTCATCTTCAAACCCGATTTGAGTAATTTGCGACGTGTGGGTTACAAGAAACCTTTTTTTTCGGTTGAAAACGGGATAAAATCCTCTCTCCGGAGACTTTCAGGAGCGGAAAAACCTGTCGTTTCCCGTTGTTGAAAAAAAATTATTATAATATTTTTTTTTGCGTGATTTCATTTCAAATATTTTATATCTTTGTACTTAAATTTATGGTTGATTATAATCATTTGTTTTTATTGAATTTTTATTTTTTTCTTACATGAAAAGAATTACGGATAAAGCTATCTATCAGACATTGAAAACGGTTTTCGGATTCGACACGTTCAAGGGTGACCAATTGAAAATCATCAAGACTCTGCTGAAAGGAAAGGACTGTTTTGTGATAATGCCCACCGGCGGAGGAAAGTCCATGTGCTATCAGCTCCCTGCGTTGATGAGCGATGGGACAGCCATTGTGATTTCCCCGCTTATCGCGCTGATGAAGAACCAAGTTGATGCTATTCGGACTTTCGGTACCGACCGCGGCATCGCGCATTTCCTGAATTCATCGTTGAACAAGGCTGAAATCGCAGAGGTGAAAAAGGATCTGATTTCCGGCAAAACCAAACTTCTATATGTGGCTCCGGAATCCTTGACAAAGGAGGAAAATGTGAACTTCTTCCAAGACATAAACATATCCTTCTACGCCATTGACGAAGCCCACTGTATTTCTGAATGGGGACACGATTTCCGTCCAGAGTACCGCAATATTCGGAAAATTATCCAGCAGATCGGAAAGACTGTGCCGGTTATCGCCCTGACAGCCACGGCCACCCCAAAAGTACAGGGTGACATTCAAAAAAACCTTGGCATGGACAAGGCTGAAGTTTTCATTTCCTCGTTCAATCGTCCAAATCTGTATTATGAAATCCGTGAGAAAACTAAAGATGTTGATAAAGAGGTCGTAAAGTTTATAAAAAACCATCCTGGGAAATCGGGTATTATATACTGTCTGAGTCGTAAGAAAGTGGAGGAGCTTGCGGTGCTGCTGCAGGAAAACGGAATCCGTGCGCTGCCGTATCACGCCGGGCTGGACTCTAAAACACGTGTTCAGAACCAGGATGATTTCCTGATGGAAAAAGCAGAGGTGATTGTTGCCACTATCGCTTTCGGAATGGGTATCGACAAACCGGATGTCCGTTTTGTGATTCACTATGATATGCCCAAGAGTCTGGAGGGTTACTATCAGGAAACAGGTCGCGCCGGACGAGATGACGGCGAAGGTCTCTGCATCGCTTTCTATGACCAGAAAGACCTTAACAAATTGGAGAAATTCTCGGCAAAGAAATCCGTTTCGGAACAAGAAATCGTGAAACAGCTTCTGGCCGAAACCGCCTCGTACGCCGAGTCCACCAACTGCCGCCGGAAGCATCTGCTGCATTATTTCGGCGAGAACTATAACGAGGAAAACTGCCACAACTGCGACAACTGCAATCACCCGAAGCCGAAAATGGACGCTTCCGAACAGATACAATTGCTGTTGGAGGTGATTCAGGCTGTCAAACAACAGTTCAAGGAAGATCAGATTGTTGATATCATTTGTGGCAACAAAACAACTTCTATTCTGAAATTCCATCATGAAAAGCTCAAACAGTTCGGCGAGGGCATGGATTATGATGCGAAGTTCTGGTCCAATATCGTTAGAGTATCCATTTTCGACAACCTTATCGCCAAAGATATAGAAAATTATGGCCTGCTTAAGATTACGGACAAAGGTATTAAATACATGACTAACCCATATCCGATAATGGCCATAAAACCGGTAACGGAAGAAGATGAAGATGAAGACGAAGCTGTGGACGCAGTGGCTGGAAATGTGGAGGAGGCATTCGACACCGTTCTTTTCAGTCTTCTGAAAGATCTCCGCAAAACCATCTCCAAAGAAGAGAACCTCCCGCCGTTCATCATTTTCCAGGATCCCTCGTTGGAGGATATGTGCATCCAGTACCCGATCACGATGGAGGAGATGACCCGCGTGGTGGGTGTCGGTCCCGGCAAGGCACAGAAATATGGGCGACGCTTCATCGAACTCATCAAACAATATGTCGAGGAGAATGAAATCGACCGCCCTCAAGATTTCGTGCTGAAGACTGTGGCAAAAAAGTCCGCCAACAAACTCTTTATCATCCAAGGTATTGACCATAAAATCAGCTTTGAAGACATCGCCATCGCCAAAGGCTTGGACATGGACGAGCTGCTGACCGAAATCGAACACATTGTGGCTTCCGGCGCCAAAATCGACATATCCTATTATATTGATGAGGAAATCGAACCGTATCATCAGGAGGATATCATCGACTATTTCTCCAATGCGGATACGGATTCTGCGGAAGAGGCGTTGCGCGTGCTGGGCGAAGACGAATATACGATGGAGGAAATCCGGATTATGAGGATCAAATATTTGTCCGATGTTGGAAATTAACTGAAAATTGAAAATAGATAATGGAAGAAAATTTTGAAGAAAAGAAGAATGAGGTTGTGGAAAATGCCACAACCGTTGTGGATGAGAAAGGTTTTGTGGTGGAAAACAAACCAGTGGAACTGCCAGAAGAAGAGGTAAAGCATTTTTGTAAAAAAGATTCCTCGTTGTGCCACTGGATAATTGAAGGAGTACTGTTGGCGGCAGTGATATCATTGTTTGTCCTGCATTTTGCTGATAAGGGCAATAAAACCACAGTGGTGCAGAAACCGGCAGAAATCGGTACCGGCGAAGTGGTGTTCATCAATATCGACTCGGTGAACGAGAAATACGAAATGGTAAAGATTCTGAAAGACACCCTTGAGGCCGAGCAGCAAAAACAGGAGTTGATATTCAACAACCGTCAGAAAGCACTTGAGAACAAAGCCGCTAATTTCGAGAAAAATTACAGCTCTGGCTCGCTCACACCACAGCAGGCACAATATGCCCAACAGTCACTTCAGGAAGAGAGTACACGTCTGCAACGCGACTATAGTAACTATATGGAGGATTTCCAATCTCGCTATGCTGCGGCGTTGGAACAGATGGCGGATTCTCTGAACGCTGCCGCTAAACGTGTAAACGCCTCGTATAACGCCTCTTACATTTTCACCTATCAGGACGGAGGACAACTTCTGTATGCCGACCCCGCCCATGACATCACAAATGAGGTGATTGAGGAACTGAATCGGTCTTTTAAGAAGAAAAAATAGACTTGCAGGATGGAGGAGAAAATGGAAAGGAAGACCGGTGGGAAACCGTTTGGTGTGACACACGTAGTGCTGCTTTGTGCCGCTTTCGGACTGTTAGGGGCAGCGATGGCTTGTTTGGCAATTTCTAATCATAACAAGAAGGGACAAACTGTAGAAACGGAAAAAGCTTTCTTGGACAGTCTGCATGTTTTCCCACCAGTGGATTTTGTGGATTCCTTGTATAATCGTGTTGTGCTGAAGAAATATGAGGACGATAACCCCCAAGTTGTGGTCTATTATGTCCCCGACAGCGCAGGAAATCCAACTTCAGAAATGGCGCATGAGACCCATTATTACGAGAACCAGCAGAAGTACATTGACGGCAATATCCATGCGGACAATCGCGATGGCTTGTGGTATGCCTATTTTCCGGATGGAACTGTACAGACCAAGGCTTTTTATGTTGACGGAAAGGAGGAAGGTCGTTATACGGTCTTCTACTCCAATGGAAATGTCCGCTACACTGGCGAATACCTCCATGGACGGCAAACCGGCGAATGGCGCTTCTATTCCGAAGACGGAAACTTGGAGCGTACGGAAATGTATTAACTATTGGCTGTTGGCTATTAGTTTTTGGCTGTTGGTTAAACATTTATAAAACTGTGAATTAAGTTTTTATATAAAATACTTTAGTAATACAAATAACTATAAATTAGTAACTTAACAAATAGATTTTATGGAATTACCTTTTGCAGAAGCGTGGAAAATCAAGATGGTGGAGCCCATCAAGAAATCCACAAGAGAAGAAAGAGAAAAGTGGCTTGAAGAAGCCTACAACAACATTTTCATGCTGAAAAGCGATTATGTTTACATTGATTTGCTGACCGACAGTGGTACGGGTGCGCAGAGCGACCGCCAGTGGAGCGCGATGATGATGGGCGATGAAAGCTACGGCGGCGCCCGTTCTTTCTATCACATGAAGGACACCATCACTGAACTGACCGGTTTCAATTTCGTGATTCCGACTCACCAGGGTCGTGCTGCGGAGAATGTGCTGTTCAGCTACTTGGTGAAACCCGGCAATGTGATTCCCGGCAACGCTCACTTTGATACCACGAAGGGACATATCGAAAGCCGCAAGGCCTTCGCCATTGATGTTACTGTTCCCGAAGCTTACGACACCCAGCTGGAGGTTCCTTTCAAGGGCAATGTCAGCTTGGAGAAGTTAGAGAAAGTGTTGCAGGAGAACAAAGGCAACGTCCCGTTCATGGTGCTCACTGTCACCAACAACACCGTTGGTGGTCAGCCGGTTAGCATGAAGAATATCCGTGAAACCTGTGAACTTTGCCACAAGTACGGCGTACCCGTAAATATTGACAGCGCACGTTTCATTGAGAACTGTTATTTCATCAAGACCCGCGAGGAAGGTTATGCCGACAAGAGTCTCCGTGAGATTGCTTTGGAGATGTTCAGCTATGCCGACAGCATGACCATGAGTGCCAAGAAAGACGGTCTGGTCAACATGGGTGGTTTCATTGCCACCAACAAGAAAGATTGGTACGAAGGTGCGAAACTGTTCTGCATCCCGTTCGAGGGCTTCCTGACATATGGCGGTATGAACGGCCGTGATATGGATGCTTTGGCCGTCGGTTTGAAGGAGAACATTGAGTTCGAGATGGTTGAGACCCGTATCAAACAAGTCCAATATTTGGCTGATAAACTTGACGAGTACGGCATTCCTTACCAGCGTCCTGCTGGTGGTCATGCCATCTTCGTGGATGCCGACAAGGTGCTCACGCAAATCCCGAAGGAGGAGTTTCCGGCCCAAACGCTGACTTGCGAGTTGTATCTTGAGGCTGGTATCCGTGCCTGCGAGATTGGCTACGTGTTGGCCGACCGCGATCCTGTGACCCGCGAGAACCGCTTCGGAGGCAACGACTTCGTGCGCCTCTGTATCCCGCGCCGTGTCTATACGAACAACCACATGGACGTGATTGCCGCCGCTCTCAAAAATGTATATGACCGCCGCGATACCATCAAACGCGGTTTGGAAATCACTTGGGAAGCCGAGTTGATGCGTCATTTCACCTGTCAGTTCAAACGTCTCAAGTAATTGGACACGATGCTTATTGTAGGAAATGTCCTCGTTTCGGAAGAGCTGATTGACAAATTTTTCTGCTGCGATTTAGCGCAGTGTAAGGGAGAGTGTTGTGTGGATGGGGATCTCGGTGCGCCCGTGGCTCCCGATGAAGTAGCCGAATTAGAGGAATATTATCCTGATTACCAAAAGTATATGACCGATGAAGGTGTCGCCGTTGTGGAAAACGGCGGCACCTTTGTTTTCAACGGAGACGACTCTTTTGAAACACCGTTGGTTGAAAGCAATGATGCCTGCGCTTTTGCGTTTTTTGAAGACGGAATTGCCAAATGTGCAATAGAAAAGTGCTTTTTAAAGAAGGAAATTTCCTTCAGGAAGCCGATCTCGTGCTATCTTTATCCAATTCGAGTAAGCAGGATGGGGGATTACGAGGCCTTGAACTACGACCACTGGTCTGTCTGCAAGACGGCTGTGGAAAAAGGAAACCAGCTGAAACTCCCCGTTTACCAATTCCTTAAAGAACCACTGATTGCCAAATATGGGGAATCGTGGTATGCAGAACTGGAGGAAATGGTGGCATTAAGGGAGGCGAATTCTAAAAAACAGTAGAGACGTTTCATGAAATGTCTCTACAGAGAAAAAAAACATTGTCCGTGCATATCCTTATTTTTGTATCTTTGCAGTTTGAAATAAAATAGATAAATAATATGAAATTCATCGTATCAAGCGACTTGTTATATCGCAATTTAAGTGCCATCAGCGGCGTGATGGGAACGAACAGTACCATGCCCATCTTAGACAATTTTTTAGTTACTATTGAAGGAGACCAGTTGAAACTTACAGCTTCGGACTTGGAGTCCACGATGACATCCGTGATTGAGTTGGATAATGTGGAAGGGGAAGGTTCTGTTGCGGTTCCCGCCAAGATTTTGCTCGAAACACTGAAACTGATGCCTGACATGCCGCTTGTATTTGCCATTGACACAGAGAACAATATCCTGAAATTCACATCCTCAAACGGTGAATACGGCGCCCCCTGTTTCCCGAGCGATGAATATCCGACGGTAAAACCGATAGAGTCGCCTAAAAGCTTTGATATCAGGGCCTCTGTGTTGCAGCGAGCTATCAGCAAAACGATTTTCGCCACAGGCAACGATGAATTGCGTCCGAACATGATGGGCGTCCTCTGTGAGCTGTCCTCCGATAATGTCACTTTTGTGGCCACGGATGCGCACAAATTGGTTCGCTATCGTAACGCAGAAGTTCAAACCGAGGAGTTCTCCTCGTTTATTTTGCCCAAGAAACCTATTGCGCACCTTAAAAACATCCTGACAAATGTCGGTGATACGGTTCATGTTGATTATTCTGACGAGACACACCATATCAGGTTCGCTTTCGGAAACTTTGAACTTTATTCCTCGTTGAAGGAGGGAAAATATCCTAACTATGAGTCGGTTATCCCAAAAGAGAATCCTAACGTGCTGATTATCGGTCGCGATGAATTCCTGAAGTCCATTCGTCGTTTGGGCAACTATTCCAGCCAGTCCACGTTCCAGGTTCGCCTTTCACTGCTTGATACCGGTCTCAACTTGACCGCTGAGGATATGGATTTCTCTTACAAAGGTGCTGAAAGTATTCAGTGCGAATACAACGGCGAACCAATGGAAATCGGTTTCAACTCCCGTTTCTTGCGCGAAATGATTGAGAACCTTGATGTTGACACGATCCAGATGTCGTTCTCCAAACCGTCGCGTGCCGCCCTGATCGCCCCCACGGTTCAGCATGACGAAAACGAGGACGTGCTGATGCTGATTATGCCGGTGATGCTGAACTATTAATGTCGGTTTGAGGTTTGCGGTTTACGATTGGATTGGAAACCGTAAATTTATAATTCAAAAAAAGGAAAACCGAGTTGTCGCGGCCGCGAGGCTGAGGAAAGTCCGGGCAACGCAGAGCGCCATACTTCCTAACGGGAAGGCACGTGAAAGCGTGACAGACAGTGCAACAGAAAGGATACCGCCCGCTTGTCGGGTAAGGGTGAAAACGTGAGGTAAGAGCTCACGCCGCCGTCAGTGATGCCGGCGGGGGTAAACCTTATGGGTTGAAAGACCAAATAAACCGGGGCTTGAGGGCTGCTCGTCCGACCCGGAGGGTAGGTTGATAGAGGCATGCGGTGACGCATGTTCGAGATAAATGACAACATAAAACAGAACCCGGCTTACGGGTTTTCCTTTTTTTACCACCTTGGTTTGAAAGCGTTCTCAATATGGTTCACCTCCTGACATTCCGGGCTGTTTACCACGGAGATGATGTCGAACCGAATCTCTTTTTTTACATTTTTAAACCTTGCGTAGTACATCGCAGCGCGTATGAGATGCCGCTGTTTCTGCATATCGACAAAAAACTCCGGACTGCCGAAAGCTGAGCTTTTCCGCGTTTTTACCTCCACGATAACAAGATATTCATCGTTCTCCGCAATGATGTCCACTTCCAAGTGGCCGCATCGCCAGTTGCGTTCCAGAATTCTGTAACCTTTTTGTAATAAGAGGCTTGTGGCCAAATCCTCGCCATATAATCCTTGCAATTGTTTATCTGTTTTCATTGTTCTTTTTGATTTTAGTGAATAAGAAAATAAAACGCTGCAAAGATATAGAAAAAAGCAATATGGTGTTTGGGATGCTGTGGCAACGTGAATATTATTTTATTTTTTGAGGTTGCGAGTCTTTGTATGTGCGCCACAGAAATACAATTCCCATAGCACTTACTAATGTACAGGAAATGATTATGGGCATGACACCGTTGAGGTCGGTGAATTTCAGGTTGTCTGTGTCAATACCTCTTCCTTGAAGCGTGTAGTCTGCCAAAATGGAAATAGCGTTGTGCATCACGTGGGCCAGAATCGGCAGCCAAAGTGAGCGGCTCCAGTAAAGTAGATACCCAAGATAAACTCCTAAGGCGAATCTTGGAATAAATCCGTAGAACTGGAAATGCAGGGTGCTGAAAATGAATGCGGTGAGCAGAATGCCGACATGTGGATTCCGGCACCATTTTGTCATCAGTGGTTGTAGTGACCCTTGGAAAAGGAATTCTTCGCACACACCGGCCAACACTGCAAAAACCACTATGTTTGCGATTAGGTCCGAATTGTTTCGTCTGCTGGTGACCATGTCCAAGATTTGGTTAGCGGCATCCTCGAAGTTGCGCATGAATTCCGCGACCACCCCTTCCTGTGGCATGATCTGCATATTGAACATGGAAAGCACGCTGACAACAGGTAGAAGCGTGACGGACACCACTAACACAATGATGGTCATGGAGAAGTCGGGAAGACGGTTTGCGGCGTTGTATTGGAAACATTGCCTCTCTTGGCAGTATGCGAACAGCAAAGCAGGAAGCAGGAATGCACCTATGGTAGCGAGTGATTGGCTGATGCGGATGGCTGTGATCGGATCCGATGCCTCCAGCATTGAAGGTGTATGGTAGATGATCAGAATGACCAATGATGCCAGGGAAGAGAACAACAACATTCCGCCTGTCATAAACAAAGCAAGCACAATAAATTGAATCCAATAGGGTTTCTCTTGCAATTTCATGTTGGAATTTCTTTAAAATGGCGAGACGTCGGACATCAGCACTAAGTCACGTAACGTCCAACGTCTCGCTTTTCATCAGTTAATTATCTTGTCATTTTTTACTCACAATAATTTTTCTTGTGACCGTCTTACCGTCATCCAATGTGACTTTCACAAGATAGTGTCCGGTCGGGAATCCCATTACGTCAATTTGCGTGAGTTCCGGAGTGTCGGCGTTCGCATGATAGACTAATTTACCGTTTATGTTGAATACCTCCACTTGTCGCATCTGTTCACCTTGGATGTTCAGTCTCGCACTTGTCGGGTTCGGGTAGAAGGTGAATTCGGGAGTGAGAGTGACGTCGTCAATTCCTTCGTTGAATATTACATAAAGGGTCAGGTGAACGATACTGTCGCAGCCATAGACAGTGTAATTTTGGATTTCATAATTAAATGTTCCACTGTCAGCAGGAGTGATGACGAAGCTTTCGTAGGTGTATTCGTGTTCGCGGATTGCCGTGTCGCTCACATAGACATCAAAAGTGGGGTTAAGACTGAGGTACAGGACGAAGACACTGTCGCAGCCGGAAATGGTGGTTAAGCTGTCGTAGTAGGTTCCTTCGGCGGTGTAGAAATGGTCGCGCCATTCGTAAGGCACGTTTTCGCAGGTTTCTCCATAGGTTTCAGTAATGTAGGACGGCAGCACTTCCAGCATGATGAAGATGGTGCTGTCGCAACCTTGGCTGCTGACAGTGACACGTTGGTCATAAAGGATGCTCGGATGGTCGGTGGGGATGTTGAATCCATTAAGCGTGTAAGTTTCACCGGCGCAGACTACATCTTGGATCGTGGTGTCGGAGGTCTGGTTTATGGTCAGTTGTAACCCGTAAACATCTTGGCAGCCGTAAGAGTTGGGGATGGTGTCGTAGTAGATTCCGGCGGTTGTGATCTGGAGGCCACGCCACAGATAAGGCAAGTTGTTCGAGCAGACAGTGTCGAAGAGGGTGGTGTTAATAGAAGGATATGCTACAAAGTTGATGGAGTAAATGCTGTCGCAGCCATCCACTGTGGTCAGTGTGTCGTGGAAGTTACCGCTTTCTGTGAGGAACATACCGCGCCATTCATAGGGCAAATCGTAGTCGCATATTGCGGCTGATTCGGTGAAATGGTAAGATGGGTGTACGTAGAGGACAAGGCGGTAAATACTGTCGCAGTAAGATTCTGCCGTCTGCAGATAGATTTCACGGATGCCGGCCTCGTTAATGATGAGGTCGTGCCAGTGGTAGGGCAGTTCGCTGCTGCAGAGTATGACCGTGTCTTGGAACAGGTAGGACGGATTCACGACGACGTTGACTTGGTGGATTTCGTAGCAGCCGGTGATTCCGTTGGTGACGGTGTCACGGTAGATGCCTGCCTCGGAAACAATTATACTACGCCATTCGGCGGTTTCACCCTCGCACAGGACGATGGGGTCGCTTTCCACCCATTGGGTCTCATTGACGGTGAATTGCAGACGGTAGATGCTGTCGCAACCGTACATGGATGTAAGCGAGTCATAATAGATGCCGGTTTGGTTCAGTGTAAGGCCATGCCACAAGTAGGGGAGTTCGTGGTCGCAAAGATTCAGCACTTCTTCAGTCAGGTATTCCTGTGCCTCATGCAAGGTGAAAGTGACGATGCTGTCACACTGTCCATCACGCGGGAAAGCTACCTCATAGACACCCTCGGTCTCAAAGAGGCTGCCGCCGAAACTTACGGGGAAGTCATTGGAACATACATATTGCTCTTCGGTGCCGCGTGCGGAGGGAATCACTGTGAAATGTACAGTGATTAGACTGTCACACATGGTGTTGGCATTCAGATGGACATCATATTCACCTGTTTCACTTAAAGGTGTAGTGCCATAAATGTACGGGAGGGTTTCTTCGCAAACGGTCACTGTGTCGTAGCCATGATAGGTGGGATTGACATTCAAAGTGAGATGGGTGATGGTGATGCAGTTGTCAATATCCGTTTCTGTGATGTCATAGCTTCCGGCTTCCTCAAAGGTCTCTCCCTTGTAAGTGTAGGGAAGTTCATTGTCGCAGATGGTGATGAAGGCATCGTGTTCGGCATTCGGGGTGACAATCAGGTGCAAATTCCAAACGCTGTCACAACCGCTGACACTTTGGAGGCTGATGGTGTAGTTACCCGTTTGGGTAAAGGTGTGGCCTTCGCAGAAGATGTAAGGCAGCGCACCATTGCAGACGGTCACTGTGGTGTCCTTTTCGTATGAGGGGTTGACAATCAGATGCAGGTGATAAATGCTGTCGCAGTCATTGGTGGAGTGGAACGTGATGTCATAGTCGCCCGCTTCTGCATAGCTGAAGTATTCGTTGTTGTCCCAAAGGAAAGGTAAGTCCATGTCGCAGATATTCACGGTGGTGTCGATGGAGTAGTTGGGGTGGACGGTCAGCGTGACCGTGGTGATGCTGTCGCAGTCGAAAGCGTTCACATCGTTGTGGGTCAGAATATGGATGCCTGCCGTTGTCACTATGGTGTCGAAACCGTATAAGTTGAACGTTTCGCCCTGACAGATGGATGCTGCGAAATCTACGAACGAGACTGGTTTAACGGTGAGGTGAAGAGTCACGGTGCTGTCGCAATTGTTGATGGAGGTGAGATGCTGGGTGTAGTCGCCTGATTCGGTGTAAGTTTCGTCATTCCAAGTGTAGCTGCCGCAGACTGTTTCCGAAAATTCGTTCTGGTAAACGGGGAATACAGTCAGGTGGAGGATTACGGTGCTGTCACAGCCGTTTATGTTCTCGAAAGACTGGTTGTAGTCGCCGGACTCTGTGTAGGATATTCCGTTCCATAACAGTTCACCGCAAACCTCTTGGGTCAATTCCACGGTGTCGGTGTGATTCACGGTCAAATGCAGGGTCACAGTGCTGTCGCAGCCGTTAGAGGTAGTGAATGTGTAGGTGTAGTCGCCGGACTCCGTAAGAGACATGTCACCGAACGTGTAAGGCAGTTGTTCGCTGTTACTGCATAATGCCAAGGATTCTTCAAGGATATAGGAGGGCAGCACATGGATAGTGAGTGCAATGTTGCTGTCGCATCCGGTAGCGGTGGTGTAAGCAAGAACGGTGTCGTAATCTCCGACGCTCGCAACGTTGAAATATTGGTTGGCAGCTTCGTAAAAATAAGGCGTTTCCGATTGGCAGACATTCAGCTCATCTGTCAGATAGTAGGTCGGATGCACTGTGAGATGCAGGCTGACGATACTGTCGCAGTTGAACGTGGTTTGCAGTTGTTGTGTGAACGTGTGTTCGCCAATTTCCGTTGGCGTGACATCAAAACCGTTTTCAGTGTAGCTTTCTCCGAGGCAAATATCCGCTGAAATAAGAGTGGAGGCGGTGTTGTGTACAAAGAGATGGAGCACTGTGGTGCTGTCGCAGCCGTTGATGTCAGGCGCAACCAAGGTGTGATAGTCCGTCTCAGCGGGGCTGTCAATATCGAATCCCAGTTCTTGGTAAGATTCCCCTTGGCAGATGTGAGCTACAATCGTATCGCGTTTCTCTTGGTAAACGGTCAGGTGCAGGACGATAATGCTGTCGCAGTTGTTCGCCGAGGTGAGCGTGTCAAAATAGATGCCTGTCTCTGTGAGGTTTTGGCCGTTGAACGGATAGCTTTCGTTAAAGCAGATGCCCACGTTGAGATTTGTTTCAGGAACGGGATAAACGGTGAGGTGCAGAGTGGTCACGCTGTCGCAGCCGTATGTGTTTTGGTCGGTGTTCACCAGTATGTAGTCGCCGGCTTGGGCACACAAGGTGTCAAAACCGTTGGCAGTGTATCTGTTGCCGGCGCAAATCTCATCGTTGAGGGAGATTGAATATGTCGGGTTGACGGTCAGGTGGAGTACAACGGTACTGTCGCAGTTGTATGCCGTGGGGACAATCAAGGTAAGGGTGGTGTCGCCCGCGTTGTCGGGTGTAACGTTGAAACCGTTTTGGTTGTAGCTCTCGCCAAGGCAAATGGCGGCTGAGATTTCCGTTGTGTTCAATTCGTGAACGATTAGCTGTAGGATGGTGGTGCTGTCACAACCGTTTTGGGCAGTGTCTGTGCGCTGGTAGAACTGCGTCACCGGTTGTTCAATGTCAAAACCGTTTTGATGGTAAGCGTTTCCGGCGCAAATATGATCAATTATTGTATCGCGGTATTCGTTGCTCACGGTGAGATTCAGGGTCACGATACTGTCACAACCGTGTATGGAAGTGAGGTTTGCAGTGTAAGTGCCTGATTCTGTGAGTGTGTCGCCGTTAAACAAGTAGTAGGCGCTTTCACAAATCATACGGGAGATGGATGGCGTGTAGGTCGGGAAAACGGTGAGGTGGAGTGTGGTCATGCTGTCGCAGCCTAAAACGTCGGGGGCATGGCGTACAAGTGTGTACTCACCGGCGTTCGCGCAAAGTGTGTCGAAACCGAATTGGGAATAAGTATTCCCAGCGCAGACGGTGTCATAGATATCCCTGTCGTTGCTTGGGGTTACCGTGACGGTCAGTGTGATGATGCTGTCGCAACCATTGGCCGCTTGCTTTGTCAGAATGTAAGTGGAGTCGCCGGATTCCGTGGCAGTCACTTCAAAGCCGTTTTCGGTGTAAGTCTCCCCAATACAAAGGGTGGTGCTAAGCGATGTCGTGATTTGATCACGGACAATCAGGTGCAAGACAACGGTGCTGTCACAGTCGTTTTCGTCATATTCAATGTTTGTATAGAAATCGCTTTCTATCGGGTGGTAGATGTCGAATCCGTTATTATGATAGGAGACGTTGTAGCACGTGTAAGCGGTGATGGTGTCGATTTTTTGCGGGAATACAGTCAAATGAAGCGTGATGATGCTGTCGCAGCCTTTGTCGGTTTGCAGATTCTCAAAGTAAGTGCCGGATTCCGTAAGGGTGTCACCATAAAATTCATAGCTGTCGTTGTAACAGATGAAACTTTCAAACACGGTGTTGAAAACGGGGTTGACGGTGAGGTGGAGGATGGTGGTGCTGTCACATCCGTGGATGGAGGTGCCGTAGTTCATCAGCGTGTATTCGCCGGCTTGGGTGAAGATGGTGTCGAATCCGTTCAGCGTATAAGGGCTGCTTTCGCAGATTTCGTCTTGAAGCACGACATGTTTGTTGTGGTGGATTGTCAGATGCAGGTTAATGATGCTGTCGCAGTTTTTGCCTGTGGTAAAGGTTTGGGTGTAGTCCCCGGATTCTTGGTATGTGATGTTGTTAAGGGTGTATTCTTCGCATGCTTCAACAACAAGATCTTCGTGATATGCTGGATTTATGGTCAGGTGAAGTGTGACCACAGAGTCACAGTTGAGTATATTGGAGAAGGTCTGTTGGTATGTGCCAGACTGGGTGTAGGGAATGTCGTTCCAAATATATTGTTCGCAAACAATTTCGTAAAAGTCGGTATGGTCGGAAGGCGTGACCGTCAGGTGAATGGTGACCACGCTGTCGCACCCGTTGGCGGCTGTGAAAGTTTGGGAGTAAATGCCAGAGGAGGTGTAAATACTGTCGCCCCAAATATATTGGTCGCATGAGATGATGTTTGTGTCATAGGTGATTTGGGGTCTTACGTGCAGATGCAAGGTGACCAAGCTGTCACATCCTGCCAGTGATACGGTGTTGACGGTTAGAGTGGTGTTGCCGGGTGTGACGAACACTTGGTCAATGTTGTGGTTTTGGTAGCGGGTGTTCTGGCATACGGTGTCATAGATGTCTATGGGGGCATAGACAGCATTGATGGTGACGGTTAGCGGAGAGAGGCTGCTTTCGCAAGTGGTGAAAGAGTTGAAGAAGCTGACGTAGAAAGTGCTGGTCTCGTCCACGTTGGTGGTGAAATGTTGGTCTTCAAACACAAGGCTACCGTTTTGATCATACCAGCGGTATTGCATATTGCTGGAAGACACGTAGTTGGCAAGGTCTGCGGTGAATGGTCCACAGTGTGATGCAGGGGTGGTTTGAGGCGGTGAGGGAGGGATGTTCACTGTGGCAACGGCCGGTACTCTGGTACTTGCGCAACCGGTGGTCGGGTTGATGCTTTGCACATAGAAGGTGGTGCTGGCCACCACATTTCTGGTGAATGTGGTACCGGCATTCATGGCGTTGTTGGTATATAGGTTGGAATACCACAGGCAGGTTGTACCCTCATCTGCAACGGCGGTGAAGGTGACCGGACCGGCATCGCAGCGCACAACGGGTTCCACTTCAGGGTTAGTGGGCAGGGGATTGATGGTGATATGCAAGGGGATGCGGTTGCTCTCACATCCAGTATTGGCATTATAGTTGGAGACATAGACGGTGGAGCTTTCAGAGAATGGGTATTGGAAGTTGTTGGCTGTCATGAAAGGTTCGCTGTCGGTCTCTGCCATGTACCATCGGCAGACGGTGCCGTTGGCGGTGACAGTGCCGTTAAGTGGAATGTCGCCGCCACCGCAATGCGTGATGTTGGAAGAGGTGAGGGTTGGAAGGCTTGGTTGTGGGTTTACAATCAAGGTTAGCGTGATAGTGCTGTCACAGCCATATTCGCCGGGGATGGTGAAGGTGGTTGTGCCTGCTGTGTTGAAGGTTCTTCCTGCGAAAATATAGGGCAGTTCGTTACTACAAAGGGTGACCGTCTTGGATAGTTGCACGGCGTTATATACTGTCAAGTTTACGGTGACTGTACTGTCACAACCAGAGGTTGACAAAAAGTTTTTCACGATGTTTTGGGATGTGGTGTATGTTTGTCCCATCCATTCGAATTGTCCGCATACTGTGGTGTCAATGAGAACGTTAAAGGATTCGAAAATCTGAAGGTACAGGGTCACGATACTGTCGCAGCCAAGGATGCTTTGCAAGGTGTCGGTGTACTCTCCACTTTGAGGGTATGTGGTCCCATGCCAGGTGTAAGCCTCACAGGTCTCTACGTTGACATCTTTATGATAGACTTGACCGACCACGGCTGTCACATTGGTGGGGGCACTTTCGCAAAGGGTTGCCGCATTGTAAGCGGTTGCTTTGAATGTTGTGGTGGTGTTGATGTTGGGGGAATAGGTGTTACCTTCAAAGAGGAAGTTGTTGTTGGCATCGTACCATCTCACAGTCAGGTCGCCGGCGTTGGCAGTCAGGATGGCTTCACCGGCGGCGCAGATTGTATCGCCGAAGGCTGTCGGGGCGGCAGGCAGCGGATTTTTGATGATATAGACGGCTACGGGTTCACTTTCGCAGTCGCTGTTATATGCGGTGGCATAGAATACTGTACTGCTGCTGATGTTTTTCGCCTGATAGGAGTTGCCCTGACCGACGTAGTTCATGTTGCTGTCGTACCATTTGATGTTAGTACCGACTGCCGAGGTGGCAGTGAGCGTTACGTTGACGTTGCTGTTGGAGCAGATCGGGTCGGGATTGGTCACTTCGGGGACTGCGGGAAGCGGGTTGATGGTGACGGTTAGCGGCACAATGGCACTACGGCAGTTTCCATAGACTGCAGCTGCGTAGAACGTGGTGGTTTCGGTGACGTGATGTGTGGTGGAGATGATGTCCGTTCCTTGCGGGTCGGAGTACCATCTTACAGGATTGGTGGCGGTGGCTGTCAGGGTGACGTCAGTCTCTCCGCAGTTTGAAAAGCTGGAAACCGTCGGCGCATCGGGAAGAATGTAGATGTTAGCAGTGACGGGCACTCTGTCGGACACGCAGCCTGTTTCGTTTTGGGCGCTCACATAGTAGGTGCTGGACACTGTGAGGGGGGGAGTGGTGTAGGTGTTGCCGGTGGCTAATACATCTTGGGAGGTACTGCTGGCATACCATACACAGTTGGTGCCTTCTACGGAGGTGGCGGTTAGGGTCACGGAGCCGTTGCCGCAGCGGTAGTTGTTGGTCACGGTCGGAGGTTCGGGGGCGGAAATGGCATTCACCGAGTGGGTGGCCGTGTTTTGGCAGCCGTTCAGCGACACAGTGACTGAGTAAGAGCCGGGATTCTGGATCGTAATCATATTGGAGGTCTCACCCGATTCCCAATGGTATTCCACACCTGGCAGGTTGCTGGAGGCGGTGAGGATGGCGGTTGTGTTGCCGCAAATCAGTGATGGGCCGCTGATGGAAACGGAGGGGGTGGGCTTGCCTTGGACAGTCCAAGATAGGGAGTTGGCACAGCCTGCGGCAGAGCTTCCTGTGACGGAATAGCTGCCGCCCGATGTGATGGTCAGGGTAGGGCCTGTTGCGCCAGTGTTCCAAATATAGTTGTCAGCTCCGGATACGGTAAGGGTTTCTTCACTACCGTTGCAAAGGGAGGTCGGACCGGTGATGGTGAGGGTTGGCAGGTCTTGTACCGTGATTGTGGTTGTGCTTGTGTTGGTACAGCCGGCGCTTGAGGTGCCGGTGACGGTGTAGGTTGAAGTGCCGCTGTTATTGGCGGAAACACTAATGGAGGCGGTTGTCGCTCCTGTGCTCCAATTGTAGGAATGTGCGCCGTTGGCGGTCAAGTTGGTGTTAGAACCGGCACAAACGGAGACATTTCCGCCGGAGATGGTCACGTTGGGCTTGGGGTTTACGACCACGTACGCAGTGGCATATCCGGCACATGCACCCGAGTTGGTTCCGGTCACAGTGTATTGGCCACTGGTGGTCGGGTGGATGGTGGCGTTGGTGCCCATGTCGTTGTTCCAAACGTAATTGTCGGCCCCGATGGCGGTTATCGTGATGTCCTCCCCCTCACAAGCTGTGAACACATCTGTAGGACTGTCAAGTGACACATTCACGGCGGGGTGTACGTTGGTGAAATGGATGGTATATGCGTATGTCGAGGAATCGTTGTGCATGACCGAGATGGTGGCTCTCGGGTTCGCGATGGTGGCTTGCGTTACATCGCAGCTAAGGATGAGGGAAGATTGGGCTTCAGCCGTGATTTGCGGCAGATCGGCATCGCTGTTGTAGCATATCAGATCATTGTAGCTGTATGTGATGGCGCCGCTGTTGTTGGCTTTCTCGTGGGTGATGAACTCGTGGTCGTTGAAGAAAGCCAAAATATCGGGATTTTCCTCCCCGTTGATTTTCAAGGATTTCAGACTCTTGTCGTAAATGCAGAAAATGTCGTCGTATGCGATACTGTCGTTTTGACCGACATTTCCGCGTCTGTTAGTGGTGATAGTCGCTAAAATGTAATATGGTTGTGCGGTGTTTGTTACGGTCGGTTTGGAAATGATGTTGTTGTTGGCGTTATAGTAGCGGAACTTGAAAGCGAATCTTGTCCATTCCGACTTATAGATACCGTTGGTGGGAGTGGTGGCTGGATTTTTTATGTAGCAGTATGCGTTGGCGATTTTTCCTGCTTGTGGATGGCTGGATCCCCATGAGGCCACATCCATGTAGTCCACGTCACCGTGAATGTGTATTCTCAACAAGGCAGTGTCATTGGTGTTCTGGAAAAAACTGAAGCGTGCCCAAACTGAAACTGAGTCAGGACGGCCATGGAATTCCCACTTGTTGTTGCCGTTCCGTTGGGTGTAAACGTGATTGGCGGAACTTGACAGTTCATCGGAGGCGACAACAGACTTTCCGTTGGTAATCATGCCGTTCACGTTCTTGTCCGTCAGTCGAACAGTATAGAGTTGGCAGGCATGATGATAATTGTCAAGAATGTTTGTGCTGCGATCTGGAATTATAGTGTGATGGTTTTCAAAAAAACCTAACGCTGTTAAAGTACTACAGTCGCTAATTTGGCAAGCCATGTTACTAAATGAATACCAAAAGACAGGTATGTTGTTGCTTACATACGAAAATGAGTTGTTGGGCAATTGATAATGGCTCAAGCTTGGCGATTGACCACGCATTACGCTTATCGTCATTAGCAACAAGGCGAATAGATAGAATTTCTTTTTCATAAATTTTTCTGTTATATTTTTACAATTTTATTTCAACAAGTCAATAGGCATTTTATTAGCATATCAAATTTTATGAAAAAAACACATAATATTAATTTTCAAAAAATTGAACGTAGTATGTCAATAAAAACCTATGAAATATTATGAGCGCAAAAATACATTTTTTTTCGCTTTTTTCCATAAAAAAAGCGTATGGAAGTTGATCCCTTCATACGCTTGGAAAAGGTCTTATTCTTGTATTATTTTTTGATACATCTGATGCTCTCTTTGGCTTTTGGGGAAGTGCTCTTGGTGAAGAGATCCGAGCAGTAGTAGGCGATTTCCACCTGTTTTCCGCAACAAGGGCGCCCAAAATCGAGTTCAGGGGGGTTAGACCCACCGCATCCAGTAGCCGCGTTACATCCTTGTTGTAGTTGGTGCGGAGCATGACTGACATCTTCTTGCCGTTGGCAAACCGCTTTTCAAGCCTTTTGCTGCCTTTCTCCCTGTCTTTGGCATTCCTCCGAGCTCGGCTTTCGCTCATCGATAACACATGCCGCCTGCCCTTGATCGTCAGTGATGCCGTCTCGCCGTCTTTCAGCCCGAGTTCCAGAACAGACTCCTTGTCGGTCTTCGACAGCGACCTGATTCTCGCATGTTGATGTAACGGTCAATCGTGGGGTGACCCAAAACGACACCTTGCGAGGAGCTAATAGGTTTATTTTCAGTTAGATGAAAATTTGATGGTAAAATCGTGCGGAAAACAGGAAAACGATGAGACAATAACCTCATCGCCTCATCGCAAAATAATGAAAAAAGGAGCGAAGATTTCTCTCCGCTCCTTCGTTGCATTAAGCTAATAGCCA
>CAMJPH010000040.1 GCA_946407715.1 uncultured Bacteroidales bacterium
GATAACCAGCACAAAGGAGATGTTTTTCATATTGAGTTCATTTAAACAACTTTACTATAATGACGCAAAAGTGTCAAAAAGTTGCAGTTTGCTGTAATTTTCTCCCGCAGACTGCGCAGACCGACGCAGACCCTTTTTCAGCGCAAATCAGCGAGTTCCGCGGGAAAGCAAACTACCGTATCACCTTCGTGAACACCGGTGCTTTGTCTTTCTCCACCGTCACATATACTTGGATCTCGTCAGTGGGCATATCCGGCTTGTCCTCGCGGGGGAGGTTGACGGCGGTGAAGAGGTATTCCGTGCCGTCGGGGAGCTCGCGGGAGGCCACCGTCTTGGCCTTGGCGTGGATCATCGGGTAGCCATCGACCGCCGCGTCGAAGATGGCGGCCTCGTCAGCGCTCGCCTCGTGCTGCGCGGGGAAGTCCGCCAATTGGGGGCATTCACCCTCAAGGAATCCGTTGGCTATCAAGAAATTGTCCATCTCCTTGGGCATCGCCTCCAGGCGGGCGGCGCGGACTCCGTAGCCGGGCAGGATCTCCGCGTTGGGTTCGGCCGCTGCCAAGTCCTTCACGCTGGATTCCAGTCCGCCGCTGCCGAAGGTGCAGAACGGCACGATCTTCTTTCCGCTGAAGTCAGCGCTGTTGAGGAAGGTGGTCACGGGCGGCGCGTACGTCCCGAACCACACGGGGAAGCCGAGGAAGATGACGTCATAGTTGGCGATGTCCGCTTTGACGGGTTGAATCTCAGGGAGGATGCCCTGCTCTTGATCTTTCTTGCAACGGTCGATGGTCGCCTGGAAGTCAGAATCGTAGGGCTCCGCCATCGTGATTTCCTCAATGTCGGCACCGAGTTTGTTGGCGATTGCCTCCGCCACGGCCTTGGTGTTGCCGGTCTGGGAGTAGTAGAGGACCAGCATCTTGGGGGCTTCCTCTTTCGGGGTTTCTTTCTTGGAACCGCAGGAGACGGCGGTCAGCGTCACGACTGCAAGGAGCAGTATCAGTTTGGGACTTTTCATACGATTGTTCTTTGAATTCAGGCGCAAAAGTACTGTTTTTTCTGATAATTCTCCCGCAGAATTTGCAGTTACTTTCAGGAGCCCTATTGCCGTAACGGTTCAAAAAAAGCTCTCTCTGGTCTAACTCTAACTCTGGTGTAACTCTATTCAAACTCTATTCAAACTCTATTCACCGAAAAGCAGAAGGTTTATTACAGAACGTTCTTAAAGTTTTATTGAAATAAGGCGATGATTTTGGGAAGAAAAATGAGGATCCCGATGACGGCTGCAGTGATAGCATTCACCAGTACAGCTGCCGCCGCCAGGTCTTTGACCTTCTTGATGCGGTCGTCGCGTTCGGGGCAGACCACATCGGAGAGGTCCTCGATGGCCGAGTTGAAGATCTCGCCGCTGAAGACCAGTCCGACGGCAAACGCGACGGCCGCCCATTCCAGCAGCGACAGTTTGAGCAGCGCACCCGCGATGATGACGCAGACGGTCGCGAACAGATGTATCCGGCTATTGTGTTCCTCTTGGAAGAGCACCTTCAGCCCGTTGAACGCGTATGTGAAGCTTTTCAGCCGTTTCGCTATCGAAAATTTCTCCTGTTTTTTCATTGTTTTTTTAATCCGCAAAAATACGTAATATTTCGAATTTCACATTTCCAACCACATCCTCCGTTCCTCGTCATCCATCTTTTCGATGGCGTAGCGAAGGGCGGTGCGGGGCATTTCGTGTGCGTGCAGCTGGAGGAAATCTCGCAGCAGGTCCATATCGATACGTTTCCCCATCTCGCGGAGCATCCAGCCGACCGCCTTCTGCATCAGGTCGTGCGGGTGGTGCAGGTGTATTTCCGCATAACGCAGGCACCACCAGTAGTCGCCCTGCTGTAGGGTCTTCCACGTGCATACCATGCTCATGCGCCGTTTCCATAGGCAAGGACTTGCGGCCAGCTCGTCCATCACTTGCACCTTGTAGTCCTCATGCATGTCCAGCTCTTCACCACCGAGGAAAGTGGGCAGTAATAGCCAGTTGCCCAGTATCTTATGGGTGAAAAGATCCACTAAATCCCAATTGTTGGCCCGTTCGGCATATTGCAGATACATCGTGAGGATTTCGTCCCGCCGGCGGGCCGCTTCCGCATTGTTGGCCAGTCGTTTCGTGGCCAATTTCTCGAACTTCGAGACGAGAATCAGCAGACCGCAAAGCCGCACCTCGTGCCACTTCGACATCAGCAGCTCAGGCACCTCCTCAAGCGGGAAATCCTTAGCGACGGCCTTCACCACCTCGCGGGTCAGCGGCACCTTCAGCCCCAAGAACTCATCCCCCTCGCCATATTGCCCCGGCCCCGTCTTGAAAAACCGCATCAGCACCGAGCGTTGTTTCTCGTTGCGGAGGGATTCGAGGTAGGCGATGGTGGAGGGGGCGGAAAGGTGAGAACTGTTCATCGATTGCTGATAATTAGTTGTTTATTTGGTTAATTGGATTATGAGTCCAAGAAAATTACTATTTTGATTGCCGAAAACTATAATTTGCTGATGATAAATACATTCCTATTTGAAATATTGCTGCTTTTAATACTTGGAAACAAATCTCAGCCGTATGAATATCAGGGATAAAGTTGCGACTCATTTGTTCAAAAGGATGAATATAATTCCTGAAATCACGCAATACATGACTGAATTTTTTCACATCCTCTTTAATATAACCTAATTCAAAAGAAACGTCAATTAAATTGTTAAGAGTCCATTCTGATAACATTTTTACTTTACCGTTGTTTTTTGGTGACGAATTGGCTTGGTTAAACTGTTTAGGATTGTTTGTTGCCATACCCAATAATATCCCTTCTAAAGTGCTACCTGATAGAAATATAGCAGCTAGCGGAATATTGTTCGTCATACTTTTCTTTATTTCATCTATTCGGAATTCCATTATAGGAATAAGAGAAGGTTGGAGATTCAGCTTATTCAAATCCAAATCATATTTTTTCAATAAAAATGATTGTTCGTCTATTGGCGGTATTTCTTCTTCTTTTTTCTTGTCTATATTAATTTCCCCAGCTTTGCGAAATGTGATTTCTTTATTCATACGAACAATTTGCCAATCATCAAAAGCAAGGTATTGATTAAAGTCCGAAATAAAAGAATCTAGTTCAGTGTATCTACCAATATAATTTACAGGATTGAACAAAGCCTTAATACATTTATCCAATTCAGGTGTACCATTTAGTTTTGAGAGCTTTTCGTCCGTATAAATCCATCGTGATGGGAATCCTCGGCCATATTGATCATTAAAACCAAACTGATTAAAAAAAGAAACCAATTTAGATCCTGAACGGTATTCGGTTTCATCATTGATTAAATCACGGAGTTTCTCTAAAGTTTTTTTATTTAATATCATCATTCAAAGTATTAACTGCCAAAATACATTAATTATTTTCGCACAACCCAGGCAATAGTTTCTTCAACCAAAAAAACTGTTTTTCTTCATTCCCTTGATTGTTATACATACAAATGTAATTGATCGCTTGGCGTACGCTTGGTATACCTTTGGCAACATCATTCAATGAATACACAAATCTACTATATGTATCATTAGCATTCCAATATCTTAATTCAAGGATTTTTTTCTCCATCAAATATGACTCAAAAGGATAATTAGCGGCAGCATTCCAATGCTTGCATAAACGTATAGTATTTCTAATGATATTATTTCCACACTCTTGATTTCTATCTGATAAAAGTTGATTGATGTCATTGGGGGCAGTTTGCATCCATTCTCCATCTTTAGCAGGAATAAAATACCGTTTTCCACCCAAAAAGGGAATCTGAGTATAAGCAGGAACCAAATCAAATTTGATATGATTCAACTCCAGTTTAACTGCAGGAAAGTCTTTCTTGGAAATCGAATTGGGATATGCAGTAGTAACTACGGATAATAATTTCCTTCTATATGTTTCAGGTTTTAATAAATTATCTTCATTATTGAAAACTATCATTAAGTCAATATCTGAATTTGGGTCATGTTTGCGTGGCAATATTGTGTTACGAGTATAAGAACCAAAATCTATAATTTCAACAATCTGACCATAAAGTTTTTGCCATAAAATATCTTTAAGATGGTTAATAGAAATATTTATTTTGTTTCGTTCTTCATCCTTATATGACAGGACTAAATTTTGTTGTGCAAAATTTGTTAGTATAGAATTTATACTCATATTATTTATTAATCGTTAAAAAAACCATTTGTCCACTTCGCTATCTTTTTTTTCAATTGCCTTCTTTGCCACTCTTCGTGCAAACAAAGGAATATCCCATTTACAACTCTGATTAAGTTTATTTACTTCATTATTCAGCTCTTCGATTTTTTCTTTTGAAATAGATTCAAGAAAAAAAGCTGTCCTAAGGTCTTTATGAAGAGCTAAATATTTTTCGGCTACTTGCTTGTGATTGCTACAGTATTCCTTGTTCTCTGCACTATCCCATATGAGTAATGCTATCATTCCAAACAAAGAAACGACTGATAGTACTTTACAAAGAATCGGATTGGAAATGGCTATTCCAATAACACTAACTATTGCACAAATCCAGATGGTGGTTGTAACACATATCCTTCTGATGTCACATGCCTTAAAATGTCCTTTTGCAGAATATATAGTATCCTCTCCTAATTTTTGTACTAGTTTTTTCATGTTTGAATCGGTTGTCTCCATAATAATAAATATTTGTTGATAATCCATATTTCTTTTCTTCCTGCATTCATTCTTCCGTTCTTCCTCTGCAAAGCTAAATTCCAATTTAATTCACATAGTACCTGTCTAATATTTCTTTAAAATGCGGGATGTTCTTTTCTTTTGCTATTACTTTCATTTCAGCTATATCGAAAAAATCAATGTCGTATTTGTGTGTGTTTTGTTTAGCTTTCGCTAATTTTTCACGTGATATGTCTGAGAATCCTCCCGTACACCAAATTTCAAACACAACGCGTTTGTTTTGTAACGAGTCACATTGTAACGCCCATTTTCGGAAATGTGGTATTTTTTTGGAAAGCCAAGTCTCTATATATTCATCGTCAATCGGAGAGTTAAGGCCTTTACACTCAGCAAAGACGACTTTCTCTTGATATACTGCATAAACATCTATTTCTTTTTTTTCTCCATCATAAATGATATTTTTTGAAATATCTAAATTTTGACATAATTGAGCATGAAAATAACCAACTGCCATTTCGAACAAATCTCCTTTTAAATTATATGTTATTCCAGAGGCGATTTTTTCTATTTCCGATAATAACTTTAAATATTGTTCTGGATTCTTTTTTAATATTGCTCCTGCATTATACATCAAGTTAAAAATTCCATATATTGTTTCAGAGTATTTAGTTCCGAACAATTCATCAATATTTCCAACTACAATGCCATTTGTTTTCAGAACATTATATATTTCTGAATCATGAGAACCAATAATCAAAAAAGGGATGAATCTTGCCAGCTGCTTTTGCATAGATATATTTTGAATCTTTCTGACAAAAAAGTCCACATCATCCTTTGATATTTCTTTGTTTAATAAAACATCTGCTATTACGAATGCAGGTATGGGTTTGCCCTCTTTTTTTAATGTCTTTCCTGTCAAACTTTTTATGTAAGAAGGAGCGACCATGCCAAATTGGTAGCCTGAAAATACACTATGAAATTTTGCTAAATTATAAGAAATAAAACCAGTATTCCGTGCCCATTCATGAAATTGTTGTAATACTATATTTTGAATAGTATTTATCGCCTTACTTTTTATGTCTATTACTTCATCGCAACCACGGATACAATATTGTTCGTTTCCCTTTTCAATAAGTCGTACATTATTCAAATCAGCTATTACCGTTTCAAATAATTTATGCCCCTTTATTTTTTCAACAGGGCTATTAGAATATGAAGCAAGATTATTGAGAGGGATAGAACCATAATGAAGCCGAAGGGCATTGACAATAGTATAATGTTGAATAGCATTTTCTTTTAATACAACTATCAGCCTTTCATAATAGGTATCCGTATTCCAATTGTCACGAGCATATAAAATAGATTGACCATCTCTACAAATTTTCTTAATTTTACAGATATCATCAGGTAAGCGTTCTATTCTTTTTCGTGCTGTTTCTACTTTGATATGATACTGTTTTACACAAAAATCAATTGCATCTCCAGATGATACAACTATCTCATTTTTAATATATTTGATCAAATCTGTCACGGCGCACTATTTATATAAAAATACTAAAAAATGGGGTGTTCAATTTTTAGTTTTTTTTGTAATATACTAATGTTTTCGTTTCGCAGTTATAAATTTTCACTCGTTCATTTTTCCACCACCTCAATCTCTTCCTCATTCAACCCATACAACGCATACACCTTTTTATCAATTTCCTTGTCGGTAGTTTCAATTTGGGTTTTGAGTGACTGACATTCGGTTTTGTATTGGTTGAAATATTCTTCCCATTCGTCTTGCTGAGCAAGGGTGAGTTTGATTTTCTGTTTCTTGAGTTCTGCCACAAAGCCTGCAAAATCAAAATTATCGAAAGTTTCTAATGCTCCGTTGATTTTGATTTCCGACATATTATCATGCAAACGACGCAAGAACCGCGCACGCTTCTCCTGTAAATCTTTATTCAGCGCAAGCATGGTGTCAGCAAGCTCAATAAACGGCTGTTGGTTGGCACATTCCGGAATGGGAATATTCTCTAATTGATTTGTCTTAATATGCAAACCTGCAGGGTATATTTTCTTAAACCACGTATTTATCAGTTTAGAATTGAGTAGCACCAAAATATACTCAAAAGAATATCGATCATCAAGATTGAAGATAATATTCAATGTATCATTACACAAATATTTGTTTGTGTCAAGAGTTGCCGTAATTTCAGTAGCAATGTCTTGGATAACAATCTTTTTATCAACAACAAAGTTTTCAAAAATACGTGGTCTTCCTCCAGGCTTTTCACAAATCAATTCTGGTTTATACCAAAGCCACTCATCATTTTGAGGTGTATTCCAACGTTTAACATTTCTTCCTCGAATGAACAAATGGCAATCATCATCTTTCTTTTCTTCAAAAACAAATCGAGCATCATCACTTGTTTTTATACCGAGAGAAAAAGAAGCAATCTCTTTAAGAATAGTTGTTGGTATATTGTCTAATTTTAAGGCTCTTTCAAATGAAAATGATGCATTTGGGCTGTCCAAAATTTGCTGATAAGGAAGTACAAAATCTTTTGGTATAAAATCATTGTTGGTAAATTCCTCTAGTTTGATAATGTCTGTTGAAAAGGGCTTTTTGTTTGTATAGAAGCACAACATGGTTGTAACTGTTGCATCTGTAAATACATCTGCGGGCAGTTTAACCAACTTAGTAACTTTAACTTCTGTAGATAGGAATTGCCTAAAAGAAGAAAAACTATCTGTGCCAAGCCAACTATTCGGGAATATAAATCCAAATAAACCATCTTCTTTTAACAATATAGAAGCTTTTTCTGTAAAGATAGAATATAAATCGGACTTGTTCTTTACCGTTTTATAGTTTTTTTGAAAATACTTGCGTTGGTTCTCATCAAGAATGTTGACCATATTCACATACGGCGGGTTCCCAATCACCACATCAAAGCCGCCTTTTGCGAACACTTGCGGAAATTCTGTTTCCCAATCAAACGCCTTGTCGCCGGCAATGGAAGGGTCGGAAATCAACGAGTTGCCGCATTTAATGTTATTATTCAGCGAGTTTAGTTTGCGATGCGGTTTGGCGGTACGAAGCCATAGTGCTAATTTGGCTATCTCTACACTCTCTTCGTTAATATCCACGCCATAGAGGTTATTTTCCAAAATGCTGTTTTCCACATTCTGGAACACAATCGATCCCCCTGTAACTTTGGTTTCCATCTCGTCAATGAGTTTGTGCTCATTAATAAGGAAAGCCAATGCCGCATTGAGGAACGCACCCGAGCCGCAAGCAGGGTCACAGATAGTTATTTGCAGCAACCATTCACGATACTGGTTCAGTTGATTGACAAGTTTAATCTTGGTCTGTTTTTGGCGTTTTTGGTCGGAAAAATAATCTTCTTCAACTATACCCAATTCCGCTTTTTTCTCGGAACAGAGTTTTCCCACCGTGTTTTCCACTATGTATTTTGTGATATACTGCGGTGTATAGAACACCCCGTCACGCTTTCTTTTAGAAACCGCAGGCGCCTTCTCGCCACTATTGATCTGCGCTGTTACCTCTTCTATCTCATTAAGCGAGTTTTCAAAAATATGTCCGAGAATATTCACATCGACTTCGCTTGCATAGTCATATTCGGATAATTTTCGTGTGAAGCGAGCCAATAAATCATCGCTAATCTTCAATCCGTCTAGTATCTCGTCTGATTTAAACAATCCGCCGTTATAGGCAAAGATTTCGTACTTTTTGCCTTGGAAGCCGGTATCAAGATAGCCGAAATACTTTTTAATGCGAGAATATAAGGGCACCGCTTCATCCAATTCCTTGAGTTGTTCCCACTGGTCGAGAATCATGATCATCGAATTTGGCGGCAGCAGTCCGCAGTCCTCGGCAAAGAAGATGAACAGAAGCCGGTCGAGCAGCTTTTGAGTTTTCTTAAACAACAATAGAATATGTTCTTTGGGCGTGTTCTCGTCCGTGTTATTGGCTACGATGTCCGCAAAAATCTCACGCTTAAATGCCGAATAGTCCTTGTATAGTTGTTGCGTAATCTGGTCTTCCGAAGAAACCGACTCGCTTTTCAGCTTCAACGCGACACCCTTATTTACCTGTGTCCAAGCTATGCAGAGATACAACTCACAGAACTCTTCTTCGGTCATGGCAAAGAGATTCCACTCGCGAAAATCAACGGCGTTGTCTATATAAAGACGCAGTTTTTCAAAATTGGAAATAATCACATATCTGGCATCGCGGTGTTTGTTCTTATACCCGAAAGCTTGTTGCTCAATTTTGCTTAAATCGGTCGTTTTATGGTCTTTTAACTCAATAACACCAATCACTTTGTCATCAAGCAGGATTGCCCCGTCGGCTTTTTTTGAGCTGGTCTCGTTCTTTTGTTCGGTAATCAGATTGTAGTCGGGCGAAGGATTCAGTGTATATCCCAAAACCTTTACAAACAATTCCCGAAGAAAACCTTCTTGAAACTGTTCTTCTTTGCTTTGCTGTATGTTTGACTGAATATCGGGGTTAAGAAAGTAACTTTTGTACTGACTCCACGCCTGATTGATGTCTTCCAGCGGCAAAGTTGTAAGATGTTTTTTGACAATATTCTTTTGAAACAACATAATTCAAATTTTTCTATTTAATATTCTTTCGGTTTCTCCGTCAAAACTACATTTTTACTCCTTCAAACACCCCACTGACACCACATAAATGCCATTTTGGGCTGTCAGGAGCATCATTTTGCTTTATTCAAATCTGTTTTAATTCTGATTGGTTCATATTGCAACTTATTGTTTTTTCTTTGTGGTGTATTTTTGGTTAGGATGGTTTATCATTTCTGGGATGGTATAGAAAAGTTTACCTTGTGCCATAAGCGGGTTTATATAATGATTGCGTAAGAAAACCATATTTCTATGTAACAGGATTGAAATTTCATATATACTAAACGGATGTAAATCACACAATTCAATTAGCAATTTTTTCATCTCTTCTTCAGGCGCTCTTTTCCCAATTTTAAAAATTTTCTCTTTCAATGCTTCCGGCAATTCATCAGCTCCATACATTTCTCCATCTGCTCCATACATTTCTCCGTTAGCTCCATACATTTCTCCGTTAGCTCCATACATTTCTCCGTTAGCTCCATACATTTCTCCGTTAGCTCTACTTATTGTTCCGTCAAGCTTACCATTTTTTCCGTTAGGTTTTCTATTTTCTCCCGTAGGTATACCATTTTCTCTGTCAGGTTTTCCGTTTTCCCCCACAGGTTTACTATTGAGCTTTATGAATTCCGGCCCAGCAATATAGTAGGCGTTTCGTTTCTGTCCTTTCAGTTCAAACAAGCCTGCTTTACACATGCGATGCAGGTCAAAAGTGGCTTTTCTGGACGTGATATCACTGTTTAACTGACGATAAGTAATGTTGTCAATCGCGCCCAATTCACGGATAAAAATCAACGATAACTTTTGTTCGTTATTCAATTCATATTTGGCAAATAGCGAAAGCCATTCGATATCGTCTCTCCCCAGTAAATGATGAAATAGCAAACGGGTTGTAAACTTGTTGGTTTCTCTATTCGATTCAAAAGTTGGAGGCATCAGCTTCGCCTTTTTCATCTGTTCACGCATTGTATTGATACCAGACCCCTTTGTCTCAGCCAAATTGGTTTCATGGAAAATCGAACTTATATACTGGTTTCTCAATTCTGAACCTGGCTCACCAAGGTGTTCGGGCGATTTCAAGGAATAACCCGGATTTGTAATTTCCAAACGATTAGAATATCTAATAATTTGAATGGGTTGGTTCACTCGAAACGAACGGTGAATGAATGCGTTAACAATAGCCTCACGCAATGTGTCGTTTGGAATGTCAATAGGTGTTGAGGCTTGCAGGTTGCCGTCTTTAAGTTCAAAGCCTTTGGGCAAATCATCTGTAATGGCACTCAACGCACGATTGACCAAAAGAATAAAAGCACCGCGCATGTCAATCGTCGATTCAAAACGCCTGTCAGGATTCTCCACCCATCTGTTACCGGAAACTCGAATATAATCAACTCTTAACGCAGGCATCAATCGCCTCAAAGCCATTGTTCTTCCGAAAACAATCAATCCAGTATAGGTAAGGACATACTCTCCTGATTTATCTTTCTCACAAGCTCTCATGGCCAACAATAGGTTGGTGTCGTCGTAAGTTAATTCTTCGGCATTTGGATTAACCTTTTCTCTCAATCTCCTATAATATGACAATGCATTTTCATCAATGTCGTCCAGACTTGAGCCTTTAACGATAGAGCAATCGAAACTCTCTGCTGAGGAATAGAAAACAGGCATGTCGTCCTCAGTACATTTTTGATCCGACGGGCCTATTCTACGATACGCACCTTGTGGCAGACCTCTCTTTTCAAAATAAACAGGCTTTTGCGACAATGGCGCTTCATCTACTTTCACAACGATAACTGTTTTGCCGTCAACCACCTCTGTTTCAATCTGTGGACGAATGCGTATGTTAAAAACCGAGGCACATTGGTTGGCAATATCTGTTTGGATTTTATCAGGATTCTCAATGTTTTCCGGCTCATAAACGGGAAACCCGTTCTCATCAAACCCTTTCCTCACGGCTCCCAAAAGAATATAGCCGCCATCCAAATCGGGTTCGTTGGCAAAAGCACAGATGGTTTCCAGAATGCTCTTTCCTACTTCCGAAGCTCTTTTTGCCTCAATTCTGACACCTTCATCGCCAGCATTCAATTCATTGAATAGTTCTCGTGCCATTCTCATAATCTGCAAATTTATGAATTAAAACTTTCCGAGATGATGATCTCAGGATAAATTCAAAACGCGAAGATACATTTTTCTTCGCAGTTTTAATTGGGTTGTGGCTCCTTATTTCAACAAAATATTATCAAAACTCAGCACTCTTATACAGAAAATTTGCAAACCGTTGAAATACAACAAAATAGATTTCCGTTCGGCGAAATGGCGAAATTTTATTCGGCGACTTTGCGGAAATCATCACTTCACCCTAAACGGCAAAAACCGTCCCACCTTCTTGCAATACTCCTCGTACTCCTCACCGAAGTCACGGCGGAGACGTTCTTCTTCTGTTCGGACTTGCACGAACATAATGGCCACAAACACTAAGAATACCACTAACGATTGCCAAGTCCACAACCAAATGCAACAACCTATCAGATAGACAAAAATGCCCGTCAGCATCGGGTTTCGGCTGAGACGGTAGGGTCCGTCGGTCATCAGGTGCTTGGTGCGCGGGGCGACCTCGTGGCCGAAGGCGTCCATCGGATTGCCGTCGCCCACGCGGCGCATATAGACGATGGCCCAGGTGCTCAACACCAAACCATCAAGAATACAAAGCAAAGCTATTCCCAATAGGAAAGGATGCGGCAACTTGAAGGCCGGCATCTTTGAGCATAGCCACATAATCACGGGTAAACCAACTACAAATAGCAGAAACCCGAGTACGTAACCGAATAATTCTTTAAAATTGTCCATGATATCAGTTTCTTAGTTCACTACTGAAAAAATTTTCCTTGGAAGGAATCATCGCCCGAATCCGCCGCGCCACCTCTTCAGGATGGTCGATTACCAGCTGTCCGTGGTTCATCTTCGGGAAGACCTCCACGTGCGCTTCCGGACAGAGCGTGAGCAAATGCTTGGCCTGCGGCTTGGCGACAAAGGCCTCCTTGGTGCCGTGCCAGTAGTGGATGTCGGCTCCGTGAATAGACTCCAACTTGTTGGTATATACCGATTTATAGCCTTCTAATACAGCGCGTGTTTTGTCCGAAGGGAAAACTTTCTTCACTTCATCCAACAGCACGTCGAAGTAGTGCGAGTGGAACAACCACCGCCAGAAGCCGGTCCAGTGGTAGCAGGTCCAGACATTGAAGGCCTGGTAGTAGCGCAGCGGTCCCACGCTCCATTTCGGCAACGGCAGCAGCGGCGCAGCATCCATAATGGCGTGACTGATAGCGATTTCGTTGCGCTCCATCATCCGAGAGAGAATCTTGCCGCCTAACGACAGTCCGTAGGCCACGTCTAATGCCCCGTCGAAATGTTCCTGAACATAACGGTTGACTTGTGCGGCCTGGTCATCGACGGACGTGAAACGGGAGGGTTTGCCGAGCAGGAAACCGTCAACATCTACCGCGATGATGTGGAAATCCTCCTTCAACCATTCTATTAACGGAAGGAAAATCTCGTGCGATACGCCCAAACCGGGAAGCAGGAGGAGGGTCGGTTTTTCGGGAACGCCGTAAATGTGAAAGTCCATAAGGTTAATATTTGAGAATTATTCAGGAAAATCTATACAAAGAACAAACACACCCCCACCACGCTGATGACGGCGCCGATGACCTCGCGGACGGTCACCTTTTGGTGAAACAGGATGGCCGCCGGGGCGATGATGAGGATGGGCGTGAGGGCGAAGATGGTCTGCGCGATGCCCGCGGAGGTGTACATCGTGGCCAACAGCGACGCGCTGACCCCGATGAACGGGCCGAAGATGGTGGAGGCGAACACGCACCACATCGCTTTGCGGTCGCGGACGGCGCTGCGCAACTTCGCCAAGCCGTCCTTGCTGAACAGCATCAACGAGAGGAAAAAGCCCGCCAGCCCGATGTAGGCACGGATGGTGGTGGCGGCGAAGGGCACACAGATGCTGACAGGCAACGGCAGCAACGCCCCCTCAAAGACCGCGTCTTGGGAAATGTTGAGCGCTGTGAGTGCCGCATCGTAGTGTTGTAGTCCCATCTTGCTGAGCACCAACCCGAAACCTTGACAGATACCCGCCATCGCCGCGTAGAAGATACCTTTGGCGGGCAACTTGAAACGCAATCCGTGATGCTCCGAATCATCTTTTTTCGAGAGAATCGACAGGGCGATGCCGCTCAGGGTGACCACCATCCCGAGGATGGCGACTGGGCGCATCTGCTCGCCGAGGAGGATTCGTCCCGTGAGGGCCGCCGTGGGGGCCGAAAGTGTCATAAAGAGCTGTCCGAAGCGTGAACCGATATGGATGTAACCCTGCATCAGGCAGTAGTCGCCAATGACGTAGCCGACCACGCCCGAGAGCAGCAGCCAGCCCCACGAGCCACCGTCGGCGTAACGCGGGTACGGCACGCCCATTACCAACCAGAGCGTGAGGACGAGGAAGCACAGCGACATCGTCATCCGGATCGTGTTGAACGGCAACGAGCCCATACGTTTCGAACCCACCTCAGCAAAGAGTGCCGTGGCGGTCCACGAAAGGGCGACAAACAGGGAGATCAGTTCACCTACAAACATACTGCAAGATGCTTTTCATTGTTGTATTCACATTATTATCTCGTTTCCACGGCAGAAACGGTGCACAATCTGACGGTCGTCGCCGAGGTAGATGTATCGTTCCAGACGTTCCTGCAGGGAATAATGGTCGTGGTTCAGGTCGCTATCGTCAATGACGAGTGCGTCGAACTCATAGCCGGGCTCGAAGCTCCCCACTCGGCCGAAGAAGCTCCCCGCCGATTTCGTGGCCATCCAGAACACCTCCGGCAGGGTGAGGAACGGTCGTGCATGATTCCGCTGAAAATGCATCTTGCTCACCTGTATGGCATAGACCATCACCCGGAAGATGCTCAGGTCGTGGCCGCCGCTGATGTCGCTGCCGAGACCTATGCGCAGCCCCTCGTCGAGGAATTGCCGGACAGGTGCCATGCCCGACGCCACGTTGAGATTCGAAGTGGGACAGTGAGCCACCATTACATCGTTCCGCTTCATCAGACGCAGTTCTTTGCCTCTGGTATATACGCAATGGGCCATCACGGTGGGTGTCTGCCCGAAGAGTCCGTAGTGATTGTAGGCCGCGCCGTACCATGTGCTTTCGAGGGTCTGCACCAAGGCCAACTCGTCCTTGTTTTCAGAGAGGTGCGACTGCACGGGTAACCGATATTTGGCGGCCAGTTCGCCACAGGCACGTAGCATCTCAGGTGTACACGACGGCACGAAGCGGGGCGTAACAATCGGGCGGACCAATGCTTCCGGATTGTTGAATTCCGCGATCAGTTCCTCATAACCTTGCACCATCTCCTCCACCGATTCCGAAAGCTCCTCGGGGCAGTTGCGGTTCATGGCCACCTTGCCCACCAGTGCCCCCATGCCAGTCTCCTGGAAGAGGCGCATCAGCAGACGGGTACTCTCCGTATGGCTGGTAGCAAACACGCATGCCCGCATAGTGCCGAATCGCCAAAGGTCGCGCACAAAACGACGGTACATCCGTTCGGCGTATTGGGTGTCGGCGTATTTCATCTCCTCGGGGAAAGTGTATTTCTGGAGCCATGGCAACAACTCCAAATCCATGGCGATGCCCTGATTGCGGTATTGTGAGGCATGCACATGCAGGTCGTTCATGGCCGGAATCAGCAGACGGTCGCCTAAATCTACGATCTCCGCGGCCTCGTCTTTCGACGTTCGGCAGCGCCCGGAAGAGTTGACTCCCAACGCTGCCAAATCAGACGCAACCCCTGTCACACGCCCGCCGCTGTCTACAGCGACATAGCCGTTCTCCAACACCTCGAAATGGCTTTGCTCCTTCGTGTAAAGGATATGTGCCTTGTATATCTTTTTCATCGGAGCAAAAATACAACTTTTAAAAACATGGACATACACTCAATAATAATATTCTTTCCTAACCTTTATTCAGGCCTCGCAACGTATCTTTCACGTCAAAAAAAATCGTACCTTTGCGCCCTCAAAAATTAGGGTAGAAAAGGAATGAAACCTTGGCAAATAGCGTTGTTCATCATTTTGATAATCACTTGTTTAGGGGTTATCAGTTTCTTCTATCCCGAAGAGGGTGTTACGCTTGCCAAACACACCGTTAACTTCCCTTCCATCGAAAAAGTGCTGGCAGACCCTGACGACGACCTTCCCGACCTACCCAGCGACAGTCTTTCCCGCGACAAACGCATCCCGAAACCTACTCTTTTCAACCGCAAGAAGCGTGAGGCTATTATCGCAGAAATTGCCAAAGAGGATTCTGTCAAACAAAAGCGGGTTGAGGAACAGATGGACACGCTCGAACATTTCAAGACCACGCTGGCCTCGGAAGGGCATTTTTACCTGCCCGACGGCGATGTCACCTATTTCGACAAATTCTTCGCGAAAGCGGCTTCTGCAAGAGCCAAGGGCGAAGTGTTGCGTGTATTGCACTATGGTGACTCTCAGATTGAGATGGACCGCATCTCCGGCAACCTCCGCACCTGGATGCAGTCGAAATTCGGCGGCGGCGGTCCGGGGCTGGTGCCTGCCATCCAGACCGTTGCGTCCTACGCGGTGAGCCAGTCGGCTACCGGCGCGTTCACCCTCTACTCGACCTACGGCGACGGCGCGCGGGCACGCGGCAACTACGGGTTTATGCTCAAATGCTACCGCCTCACCGGTAGTGGTACCTTCAATGCGTATGCCTCCACCAATAAACGCACCGACAGTCGTGTGAAACGCTTTTCCCGTGTCACGCTCCTCTACAACGACCACGATGGCAAGTTCCGCGCCACCCTCACTGACCGCAAGCACGGCTTCGACTCCACCTGCACGAGCGAAGGCGCGGGTATCCACGCCATGCGTTGGCAGACAGACTCTTCCACCGCCTCGCTACGCCTCAACATGCAGGGCACGGTCGATATTTACGGCATCATGATCGATAACGGTCCGGGCGTGAGCGTTGACAACATCCCGCTGCGCAGCTCCTCCGGCAATCAGTTCACTCTCGTCACCGACTCCATTCTGCGCAAATGCTACCAGAATTCGAACGTAGGACTGATTATTCTGCAATTTGGTGGCAATCAAATGCCTTCAACCTATAGCACCAAGTCTATCAACGACTATTGCGCTTTGATGCAGAAGCAGATACGTCGCATCAAGAGTGTTTGTCCCAACGCCACGTTGCTCTTCATCGGGCCGTCCGACATGAGCCACTCCTACAGCGGTTCGCTGCAGACCTACAAGTTCCTGCCCGCGATGGTTGACAGCTTACGCAATATGTGTCTGCGTAACCATGTGGCTTACTGGGATTTGTATGAGGTTATGGGCGGCCGGAACTCTATGATTGCCTGGGTGAAGAAAGGTTGGGCCGGTCCCGACTACGTGCATTTCACCCCTGCCGGCGCGAACTATGTGGGCAAGACCTTGTCCGAGAATTTTGCCACGATGTATGAACTCTACACCACCCGCCGCAAGATGGGTGCCGAACAATTCGACAATTTATGGGAGGCCGCCGAAAATTAATCTGCATCATATTGATAATCTGCGCGTTGAATGTCTTCGCGCAGACCGATGAGACTGCCGACAGCGTTGCGCTGGTGATGGAGGCTGACACCTCTGCTGTTTGGGTGCTCCCCGAATTGTTTTCGGCTTACGATTCCTCGTTTTCCTTCATCCGTTTCAACGATGACACACTTTGCTGGGGTAGAGACAGTATGCCGTTGGTGCGCTTCTACGAGAAATGGAACCGTGTGAACCGTACCCGCAAGGGTAGTGTCCATATCATGCACATCGGCGGCTCGCATGTGCAGGCGGGTACCATGTCGCACCGCATCCGCAAGCATGTGCTGGCGGAATATGGCGGCGAACCAGCCGACCGTGGGCTGATTTTCCCCTACTCGGCGGCCAACGCCTGCAACAATCCCCGCGACTACAAAATCACCCGCTCCGATGTTTTCTCGCTAATCCGCAACGTCTATAAGGATTACCCTTCGCCGCTCGGCATGTCAGGCATCTCCGTCTATTGCACACAATCGGTACAGTCCATCAAGTTCACGATGAATGAGCCGGACTATGATTTTGCCACCGACACGCTCGTGCTCTTCGGCCGCTCCAATGGTCACTACATCGACCCCGTCCTGAAATACGACACGATATGGCGCTTCCCCGATGAATCCGACCTGGAAAACGAGCGTTACTATTTTTACCCCGGTCGTCCCCTGCAGGAGTTCACCTTCTACTTCCCTTGTGGCTCGGCCGACACCTTCTTCGTCAATGGGCTGTGGCTGAAGAACGGCAAACCAGGCGTGACATTCACCTCCATAGGTGTTAACGGTGCGGCGGTGCCCTCATATTTGCGGTGCAAGAACTTCGTTCGCGACCTCAAAGCCTTCCCGCCCGATTTGGTGATTTTCGGCATCGGCGTGAACGACGCCTTCGGCACCGATTTTGACTCCACCGTGTTCAAGAACAATTACTTACAACTGATTGCCCGCATCCGCGAGGCCAATCCCGACTGTGCCTTCATCTTCCTGTCGAATAACGACACTTGGAAACGAGGAAAGAAAGGCCGTTATCACGTCAACCAGACTGGCCCTGAGGTAAGCGATGTCATGCACCGTTTGGCGAACCTTACGGGTGGTGCCTGCTGGGACCAGTTCGAGGTGATGGGCGGGCTCGGCTCCATGGTCAAATGGCAAGCCAAGGGACTCGCGCAGAAAGACCGCGTCCACTTCACCGTCAACGGCTACAATCTCATCGGAGACCTTTTCTGGCATGCTTTTGTCCAACCCCTTAAATCGATGCAACTATGACCTGGGAGAACGTTTCGCAATTTCTGATTAACCTTTTCTCGTTCGATGAGACGCATCCGCTGTTGTTCACCCAGTTCAACTTCTGGGCATTCTTCGCCATCGTCTATGCCTTTTTCGCCCTGTTCCACAGCAAACGGCTGTTGCGAAATACGTTCCTCTTCTTCGTCAGTCTGCTGTTCTACTACAAAACCTCCGGTCTATTCGTTCTTATCTTGCTGTTTGACACCTTTTTAGACTACTTCCTCGGCGTTTTCATGGACAAGTCGCAGCGAAACGGCTGGCGCAAGACATTCATGATTTCGGGCGTTGTTATCAACTTGCTGATACTCTTCTACTTCAAGTACGCCTACTTTTGCACCGATGCTTACAACACGATTGTGGGTAGCGAGCACGAGGTTATCAACTGGTTGGCGCAATGGACCAACAATTGGACCGGCACCAACTATTTCGATGCCTCCAAGATCCTGCTGCCTGTCGGTATTTCCTTCTATACCTTCCAGAATATCAGTTATTTGGTAGATGTTTATAAGCGGAAGATTGCGCATGTCTCCAACATCCTTGATTTTGGATTCTACGTCTCGTTCTTCCCGCAGTTAGTTGCCGGCCCGATTGTGCGTGCCGACCAATTCGTGCCGCAGCTCTACAAGAAGTTCTTCCTCACTCGTCGGCAGTTCGGCATCGCCGTCTTCTGGATTCTCAACGGCTTGGCCAAAAAGCTGATCATGAGCGACTACCTCGCGGTCAACTTCGTGGACAGGGTCTTCAACAACCCGTCGTTGTTCACCGCCTTCGAGAATCTGTCGGCACTGTTCGTCTATTCGTTGCAGGTTTATGCCGACTTCTCGGGCTACACCGACATTGCCATCGGCGTGGCCATGCTGATGGGTTTCTACCTGCCCAAGAACTTCAACTCGCCGTACAAGGCCACCAACCCCGGCAATTTCTGGAAACGGTGGCACATTTCGCTCTCCAACTGGCTGAAAGACTACCTTTACATCCCATTGGGCGGCAACCGTAACGCCACCTTCGGCACCTACCTCTGCATCTCGCTCATCGCGGCCGTCATCATCCTGCTCACTAAAAGCGTGGTGATTACGTGCATCATCGGCGGCATCGCGTTAGCACTGTTCGTGGCTTCATTTGTGAGCAAGAAGGCGCGACTGAAGATCAGCACCAACCTCAACATGATGAACACCATGCTGTTAGGCGGTTTGTGGCACGGCGCTTCGTGGAACTTCATGATTTGGGGTGGCTTGAACGGCATCGGTATCCTGTCGTACAAGATCTGGCGGCACGGCAATATGTTGGTACGCAGCACCATCTCCACAGTAATTTTCGTCACTTTCCTGATCACCAACCATTTGTGGCCACATCCCGCGCTGATGATCGGCGTGGTATGGAGCGGTGTGTGGTTCGCGGGAACCTTAATCAAGACCGTCTTCACGCTCATCAAGCCCGACAAGACGGTGGAGTGGTTAGACAAGACGTGGGGCATCATCCAGACGTTCGTCTTCATTTCGTTTACGCGGTTGTTCTTCCGTTCCGGCTCCAACCTCGACCCGGCCACTGCCAACGAGACGGCGTGGGAGACCGCCAAGGCGATGGTCAACAGCATCGGCGGGCAGTGGAACGTCGCGGCCATACCCGACATCATCGCCAACTACAAGTTCGTCTTCATCATGTTCGTTCTCGGCATGGTCATCCACTGGCTTCCTGACCGTTGGAAACGCTGGTACCGCATCAACTTCGCCATGCTCCCGCTTTGGCTGATGGGTCTCATCGTCGTGGCGGCCGTCTTCGTGCTCTACCAGTTCGTCACCGCCGACCTGCAGCCGTTTATCTACTTCCAGTTCTAGGAGACGACGCTTCCGAGCGTTGCAAGAGGCCAGACATATAGCCATCTGTGTCCTCGCGGATGTATGCATCTACAAAAAACGATTCTGAAAGACATTCACAAATATTTTTTCTTCTAACAAAGATCGAATAGAAATTTTTGTGTTTTTGCCGCATAAAAGCAACGCCTTACTTTCTTGTAAGGACACGGGTCACTTTTCAGTGGCTCTTTTTTATTTTGTATTGGATTTTTCTGTATTTTTGCATTTTGATTTCAAAATCTAAATAATAACTATGAGCAAAATTAAACCACGTGAATGTCAGAATATTGAATACAAAGGCAACTG